>JAPLJX010000425.1:0-653 GCA_026388375.1 Deltaproteobacteria bacterium | reverse complement strand
ATTAGAATTGATGGCGAATAAGGGCAGCCTATTAAAATTCATGACCAAGACCTTCGTAAAGAAGGAATTAAAACTAGGAGGATATAAATGAAAAGAATATTAGTCATGGGGGGAGTCGGTGCTATGGCCAACGAGACCACAAGAGATCTCGTCGCTACAAGTGATTTCGATGAAATTACTGTAGCAGACATTGACAAAAAGAAAGCGGAGGCCTTCATAGCAAAATTAAAAGATAAACGGTTGAAGTTCGTTGATTTGGATGCAAACAATGTTCAGGAAATGGCTAATTTAATGCGTGGTTACACCATAGTTGCCAATGGGTTGCCGAGAATTTTTTTAGAAAAGACCATTCATGCAGCCATCATGGCCAAAGTTGACATTGTAGACTTGGTCAGCCCTTCAGCTGAGACGCTTGCATTGGATGAAAAGGCGAAAAAAGTCGGAATAACGGCAGCCGGCGGAGTTGGTGTAACTCCAGGTGTGACTAATATATTGGCGAGACTTGGAGCTGACCGTTTAGAAAAAGTTCACCAGATTGATGTTGACTTTGCTGCATTTCGGTCGATAGCTCATTCTCCTGCACTTCTGTATGTCATCCTTTGGGAGTTCGATCCAAATACAGCAACTAGATATGCATTTGAAAATGGCAAATT
>JAPLJX010000424.1:2128-32818 GCA_026388375.1 Deltaproteobacteria bacterium | reverse complement strand
TTGGACTCGCTGGCTCTTATTTGCGAAAATCCGAAAACAACAGAACTCATCAGTGACCGCCAGAACGATGGGGATGACGATCCAGATGCCGATGAGCGCCGTGCTCATAAGGGGAAAGGGATCCCGGAAGGCCCGCATGTAGGCGATGCCGATGCCGGTTCCCGGCAGTGCCAAAATCAGCGTGGTCAGCGAGTCGAGGACCCCCCGTCCCGGAAGTTTGGTCCGGGACATCACCCAGGCCACGGGCACCCCCACGGCGATACAGATCACGACCGATATCCCCGAAAAGAGCAGGCTGTTGATGATGAACTTGGGCGTTTCGATCGCCACCCGCTCGAAATACTGGAGCGTGTACTTCACCGGAAAGGGCGTCAGCGCCCAGCCCTTGCCGAAGGAATCCAGCGCCAGACCGAGATAGGGGATAAAGGCCATGATCAGGATGAACATCAGGAAGGCGATCGCGCCCGCCTGCGCCAGCGGGGAAAGCTTTTTCCGCTCGATCACCGAATAGGAGAGGGAGCTGTAGTCCTTGATCGACACGTACTTTTTCGCAATGATCAGAAAAAGGATGGCCAGGATCACCATGATGGCCGAAATGACGATCCCCATCTTGAAGAGCCGCCGATCCACAAACTGGACGATGTTCAGGTAGGCCTGGGAGGCAAGCAGGTCGGAAATTCCGACCACCAGCGGCGTGGCGAAATCGGCGAAGGTCCAGATGAAGACCAGAAGCGCCCCGGAAACGTAACCGGGGGTGGTCAGCGGGAAGGTGATGTCCCAGAACTTTCGGATTCCGCGTGATCCGACGCTCTCGGCCGCCTCATCGAGCGAGGGCGATATTTTCCCCATGGCGTCGACGATGGAAAGCGTCATGAGCGGAAAAAGATGCAGCGTCTCCACCAGCAGGATCCCGTGGAGCCCGTACATGAAGTTGACCGGATGCTGGAGTCCGAAATAGTCCTGGAGGATGATGTTGACGGTTCCGGCGCGGCCCAGGATGAAGACGAAACCCATCACGCCGACCAGGGGCGGCATGATCATCGGGACGATCGTCAGGTACGAAAAGAGCCCCCGGCCGGGAAAATCGTACCGAAGCAGCAGAAACGCGATGGCGATGCCGATGATGGAGGTGGTGATCACGGTGCTTACGCCCAGGATCAGGGAGTTCATCAGCGACTTGAGGTAGAAGGAATCGGTGAAAAAGTCCTGAAAATTGGACAGCGTAAAAACTCCCGCCTCGGTCGTGAAACTGTCGTAGAACAGACGGATCAGCGGATAGATGAGAAAGACGATGAAAAAGGCCCAGACGGCGGCATAAGCCAAAAGGCCTCCGATCTTCATCTCCGACCAGACGCCGGGCTTGGGCAGGGAAACGGGTGTTTCTGTATTCACGTTCAGCGTCCTCTCTCCTCAAGCGGGAATCCCCAGGGTGATCTGGATGGGAAAACGCACATGCACCTTCTCGCCAACGGGGAAGGGCTGCTGGTTCCAGGGATTCTGCACGTCGACCTTGAAGAGGGTCTCCGGATCCAGCTCGATGTCATAGCGGATGGTGTTGCCGATATAGGAGGCGAAGCTGACCTTCCCGGCGATCCGGTTCATGTCGTCGCTCGTTTCATCGGAGTTGCAGATGGAGGCAACCTCGGGGCGGACGGTGACCTTGCAGGCCTCCCCGGTCTTGAACCGGGCCTCAAAGACGCATTTGAGCAGACCGAAGCGGGTCTCCACGGCCATCCAGCCCTTCGCTTCCTGGATCTCCTTCACCTGGCCGGCGATCAGGTTGTTGATGCCGATGAAATCGGCCACAAAGGGGTTTTCCGGCCTTTGATAGAGGTCCCGGGGGGAGCCGAGCTGCTGAATCTTCCCGTGATCGAGGACGGCGATGCGGTCCGAGAGGGTCAGCGCCTCTTCCTGATCATGGGTCACATAGATGGCGGTGATGGCCAGATCTTTCTGGAGCGTCCGGATTTCGGTGCGCACCTGCTGGCGGATTTTGGCGTCCAGGTTGGAGAGGGGCTCGTCGAGCAGAAGGACATCCGGGTTGAGAACCAGGGCGCGGGCCAGGGCCACGCGCTGCTGCTGACCGCCGGAGAGCTGACCGGGATACCGCTTTTCGAGGCCCGTCAGATTGACCAGGGAGAAGGCGCGGTTTACCTTTTTTCCCATTTCCACGCGGGCCGTTTTCTTGATCTTGAGGCCGTAGGCCACATTGTCGAAGATGGTCATGTGCGGCCAGAGGGCATAGTTCTGAAAGACCATGCCGATGTTCCGTTCATAGGGGGGAATCGCCGATACCTCCCGGTCTCCGAAGTAAATCTCCCCTTGATCGGGTTTGTGAAAGCCGCCGATGAGACGGAGGATCGTCGTTTTGCCGCAACCCGAAGGGCCGAGCAGCGTAAAAAGCTCGCCGTCCCGGATATCGAGGGAGACATGACTCACCGCCTCCAAGGCGCCGAATCTCTTCACCATGTCTTTGAGCTGGATATTCATAGTTAAACCCGATGACGATACGAATTCCCTCTGCCCCCCTATGGGGACACGATGCGGCATTATGTCCCCATAGGAGAGCAGAGGGCGGTGGGACGGGGGCGTTATTTTTTGATGATTTCCTTGTGCTTCTCGGCAATCTCCTTCCGGAAGTAGGAGTTGACCTCCTCATTCCGCTTTTTCTCGCCGGCGATCGCGGGGTCGTAGACATTGCCGACCTGGATGTCATAGAAGGAGCGAATGCCGGCCGTGAACTGGACGGCCTTCTCCGCGTCGGAGCCGGGCGCTCCCTGCACCTTGTACTTGGACGTGATGGGGTAGAGACCGCGACTCATGAAGATTTTTTGACCTTCCTCGGTCAGCAGAAACTCGATAAAGGCGTGGGCCGCCTTGGGGTGGGGGGCGCCCTTGATCACCGCCATCGGTTCGGGGGTCACGTAGGCGTTCTTGGGGTAAACGAACATCACGTCATAGCCGCCGAGAACTTCGGCGAAGGCCATATAACTGGGAACCGCCACACCGACGGCAAACTCGCCCTTGGCCACCACACTCGGCACGTCGCGGGAACGGGCCGTGAAGATCCCCGTGTTGGCCGCCAGTTTGGTCAGCCAGTCCCAGCCTTTTTCCCAGCCGTGCATCGCCAGGATCACCTCGTAGCTCGCATGGCTCGAGCTCGACCGGTCCGGCGTGCACTGGGCAATATGACCTTTCAGTTTGGGATTGAGCAGATCGTCCCAATCCTTGAGCTGGACGCCCAGGCGCTTGAGCAGCGTCGGGTTATAAATCAGACCGTAGGGTTCCAGCGTCGTTCCCACCCAGAACCCCTTGGGGTCCTTCAGCGGAAGCCCGACGGGCTTGCCGATGGTGGCCGGGATCTCATCCCACATCGCCTTGGGGATGGTCACCTTGTCCAGGAGACCCTGATCGGCCAAGAGGTCGAATAGCGTTCCTTCTCCGCCCCAGAAAACATCCGCCTGGGGCTTCCCTTTCCACTCGACGATCTGACCGTAGGCGACCGGCGTGCCCTGCGGCATGGCGCTGGTCTTGAGATCCACATTGTATTTCTTCTTCACATAGGCCGCGAAGGCCTTCAGGGCCGGATCGTGGACGTCCTTGGAAACCGGGGTAATGAGATAAAACTCATTTTCGATCGCCTGGGCGAAGCTGACCCCTGACCAACAGAAGAAGCCCATGACCGCCAGCGCAATGACGACTGCAAAACGTTTCATGATATCTACCTCCTTATGTATGATTGCTACCTTGAACATCTTGGACATCACGTTCCGCTCCCAGGTTGAGGGATTCTCATAGAAATTCAGATGTTTTACTCCTGAAACTTTTTTTACCGTCCTGTTGTCACCAGTGCGAGATAAACCCAAAAAGGGAAAAATGTCAAGCTAAACCGGTCCAGACGATGTGACCTCCGTCGTCTCCCCCGGTGCTTCAAAATTCGCGGCGCGGCTCTTCGAGAATGATCTCCAAATAATCTTAATTTTGACATGATATGCGGAAAAGAAAAAAAGGGTTGCGTTATGCTTGTCAAGAGATTTATAGATATTCCATCGTATTTAAGATGGGATAGGGGAAGCAGGCATTCCATGAGTGCAATGATACGAATGCACGGTTAGGGTCTGGAGTCCTGAATATGCTCCCGAGTGGTGGAGATATACGGAAACTATAGAATATCTTGATATGTGTAATTAGAGACATGACACTATAGAGGGAAAACCTATAAGAATGAATCCTACTCTTATCAATTCCATTGGTCTTATCTTTGATGCAAATGCTTGTCACAAGTCGGTCTTGCAGCAGTAATAATAGGGTTTGCGTTTCAACTATTGAGCAATATCATGCATTTATGTAAATAATAACTTAAGGTATCGAGGAAGGGCTGAAGGGCGTCATTAAATTGTGAAATTTTGGGAAACAAGCGTACAAACTGTTCAGGTGATGAAAAAAATGAACACATAACCATGGCATGCACCGGATCGCCAATAAAGCCGGCTCCCGGTGATGCCTATGTTAGACATCATTCAATCTATGGAAAATTCAAATAATAATCTAATCTTCCAAGAATATTTGGTCATATTCTTTGATCTACTCGGACAGAGAGAATCCCTACGGAAGATTACTAGTATCCCAGGTTCAGAACCTGAAAAGGCCGAATTTTTAGAATTAGTAAAAAAAAGTGTTGGCAGAGTTTTATTACTTCGTCATGCTTTCAAGAGCTATTTCGATAGTGCCACAGAGTATGTACCAAACACTGCAATAGTTGCACCTGAGTACCGTCAAGAATTTGTTGAATCTCAAAAGGTAAATTTTCATCATTATGGGCTTTCTGATGCAATTGTAATTGCCGTACCATTAATGAATGAGAACGAAAATTGTACACCGATTAATGGTGTTTTTTCAGCTCTGACTGCAACATGTGCAATCGCCCTAATAGCACTTTCAATTAAAATACCTGCCCGTGCTGGAATTGATGTTGGCGTTGGTGTTCAGATAGATGATCGGGAGGTTTACGGACCCGCTTTAGAAAGAGCAGTCCGAATCGAAGGCCAATTGGCTGAGTATCCGCGATTAGTTGTTGGGAGGGAATTGCTTGCCTATTTAAACTGGGTTGAAAACCAAAAATATCAAACTCGTCTTGGTGAAATAGCAGCAAATATGGCGAAACTGTGCAGAAAACTAATGGTACAAGATACTGATGGACAAATTATTCTCGACTACCTTGGCAAAAATATTAACGAGGTTTTTGAAAACAATATCGAGAAAGAAATTGTGTTGAATGCCTGGGATTATGTAAAGGACCAACATATTAAAAATGTAGAGCAAAACAATGAAAGGCTTGCGTCTAGATATTTTAGAATGAGTCGATATTTTAAATCACGACTTCATTTATGGGGCATAGAATGAAATCTGTCCAACAACCGCATCCAAATGGACGCCCGTGACCTCGCGCCTGTGATGCGGGATGATGGACACGAAAGTCCTGAAGGGTGTGTTGCCTGTGAAACATTTTACCGCATACTCCATGATGGTTATGGCTGTCCTCCTCGGCGGGGGATCGCTCCTTCTTTTCGGAGTATTTCTTGTCATCGGACCCATTACCATAGTCCGTTTTTGTGCCACGGAACGTCAGGCACTCCTGTGGGACGGGTTGCTGTCCATCCTATTTTTCATTCAGCACAGCGGAATGATGCGTACGTCGTTTCGTACCTGGCTCGCTGCTATTGTGCCCCGCCATTACCACCCGTCAACCTATGCCATCGCATCCGGCATAGCACTGACAGCCGTGGTGCTCTTTTGGCAACCGTCCCAAACGGTTCTCTATCAGGCTGAGGGCATGCTTCGCTTGCTGGCACGCGCCATCTCTATATTTGCCATCGCGGGCTTTTCGTGGGGGGTGCGGGCCCTTGGAAACTTTGACACATTTGGCCTAATTCCCATCAGGGTTTATCTGCGCGGCAAGCAACTCCGAGCACCAAATGTTATCATTCGCGGTCCATATCTCTGGGTCCGCCATCCTCTCTATTTTTTCATGCTCGTTCTCATCTGGTCGGTCCCCGACGTAAGTTTGGACCGCTTGCTTTTCAATGTGCTTTGGACCCTCTGGGTTGTTCTCGGCACGTACCTTGAGGAGAAAGATCTTGTCGCTGAGTTCGGTGAAAAGTACCGTCACTACCAAAAGACCGTCCCGATGCTTTTCCCGTGGCGGTTTCCCCGCGGCTGAACCTGCAGGGTCGCACGGATGCGCGCCTGCGTGAACGAAATCTTGGGATACTGGAAGGCCACGTAAGCGCAGTGCCCAGTTCTGCGGCTCACCCGCGGCGTTGGCAGTGTAAAACTTGACAATCGGTCCGAATTCAGTATTATATATGGACCGGAGGTAATAAAAATGAATATAACAAGAGATATAAGGCCAGTAACCTATTTAAAATCCAGGGCAGCAGAGTTACTCAATCAAATAAACGAAACTCAGCGCCCTGTAATCATCACACAAAATGGAGAGCCTCGGGCGGTACTTCAAGACCCCATAAGCTATCAAAATATGCGTAATGCAATCGGTATCTTAAAGTTGATCTCCCAGGGTGAGGCCAACATTAGAGATGGGAAAGTTAAAAGTCAGGAGGATGTTTTTAAAGATATTGAAGTTACACTGAAAGAAAAGCTTAAATGAGCAAGACGTATAAAATAAATTGGGCTAATGTCGCCGAGAATGACCTAATTGAAATTATTGAATATATTTCCATTGATCGCCCGGCCGATGCCTTGAAGATACTTCAAAAAATCAAAAAAATGGCTTCAAGCCTCTATAGTATTCCTGAACGCGGCCGCGTTGTTCCGGAACTTCAAGATCAAGCCATTCTAACATATAGAGAGATTGTCATCCCGCCTTGGAGAATAATATACCGAATCTCAGATAATGATGTGTATGTATTGACCGTTTTAGATGCCAGGCGAAATGTAGAAGATATCCTCTTGAAACGACTTGCATATAACAAATAATGTTGTTTCAATGAAAATCGTGATAGTAAACACTTCGTATCAAAGGCGGCAGATAAAGTTCCACCCCCCATAACCATGCAGGAGGGAGACATGGCCCGGCAGCGAAGACCCCGTTTCTTACAAGAAGATCGGGGTTTTGTGTTAAGAGCGAGTCGCCCGCCCCGGCCAAGCGATGTGGAGATAATAAGCCAAGCATGAACAACGGCGCCACCACTCTCAACCAACTCGAATCCCACCTCTGGGGAGCCGCGAACATCCTGCGTGGCCCGGTCGATGCCGCCGACTTCAAGACCTATGTCTTTCCGCTCCTCTTCTTCAAGCGCATTTCGGATGTATATGACGAGGAATATGCCGCAGCGCTGGAGGAATCGGGTGGCGACGAGGAGTATGCCCAATTCCCGCAGAACTACCGCTTTCAGATTCCCGCGGGATGCCACTGGAGCGATGTGCGCGCGGTTGCGGCCAACGTCGGCCAAGCGCTGCAAAAGGCGATGCGCGGCATCGAGAAGGCGAACCCGGAGACGCTCTACGGCATCTTCGGCGACGCGGCCTGGACCAACAAGGAGCGTCTGCCCGATGCGCTGCTCCGCGATCTCATCGAGCACTTCTCGCGCATCGCGCTCGGCAATCAGGCGGCCCAAGCCGACATCCTCGGCCAGTCCTACGAATACCTGATCAAGAAGTTCGCCGACCTCACCAACAAGAAGGCGGGCGAGTTCTATACCCCACGCTCGGTCGTACGGCTGATGGTCAACATACTCGACCCCCGGGAGGGCGAGTCTATCTACGATCCGGCCTGCGGCACGGGCGGCATGCTGCTGGAGGCTGTGCACCACGTCCGCGAGAACCACGGCGACGACCGCACGCTCTGGGGCAAGCTCTTCGCGCAGGAGAAGAACCTCACCACCTCCGCCATCGCCCGGATGAACCTCTTTCTCCACGGCGCTTCGGATTTTCAGGTCGTGCGGGGCGACACCCTGCGCCAGCCGGCGTTCTTCTCCGGAGACAACCTCGCCACCTTCGACTGCGTCATCGCCAATCCGCCCTTTTCGCTGGAGAAGTGGGGCGATGAGCTCTGGAGCAGCGATCCCTACGGCCGGAACTTCGCCGGGATGCCGCCCGCCAAGACCGGCGACTACGCCTGGGTGCAGCACATGATCAGGTCCATGGCCCCCGCGACCGGCCGCATGGCCGTGGTGCTGCCGCACGGCGCGCTCTTCCGGATGGGCAAGGAGGGCCAGATCCGGCAGAAGATTCTTCAGATGGACCTGCTCGAAGCGGTCATTGGTCTCGGACCGAATCTCTTCTACGGTACGGGCCTGGCCGCCTGCATTCTCGTCTTCCGTCAACGCAAAGCGAAGGAGCGGAAGAAGAAGGTTCTCATCCTCGACGCCTCCCGCGAATTCAAGACGGGCCGGGCGCAGAACGAGCTCCTCCCCGAGCACGTCGAGCGCATCTATGGCTGGTATCGCGACTACAGAAACGTCGAGGGTATTGCCCGCGTGGTCACGCTCGACGACATCGCCACCAACGACCACAACCTCAACATCCCGCGTTACGTCGAGCCGAAAAACGATCAGGAGACGCTCACAGTGGACGAGGCTATGCAGAGGCTGCGGGAAAGCGCCGAAGCTGCCTTTGCGGCAGAAGAAAAGCTGATAGCTATACTTAAACGAGAAAGGGTATTGATATGAATGGTGAAAGTGTTATCTCGGCACTTATGAAGAAATTTAAAGTAGAAAAAGATCAAGATTTGGCGCAAAAGCTCGGCATCACAGTTACAGCAATCAGATACTGGAAAATACGTAAAACTATAACAGTACGGCAATTTGCAGGATTGGTTCACAGTGCAAGTGATGCCGGTGCACGTGACATGCAGGCGAGCGCAATTCGGCCACTGGTAGAATTTTTTCACATCGATAAATGTAAAACAACAAGGAAAGGATCCAATTGCGAGGGGTATACATTTTCTTCGATAGTCGTGGACACGCCATCTACACCGGCAAGGCACGTCAGCTAACCCTCTGGAAAGAAATGACCAATGCTTTCAATCGCAAACGCGGTGATGTCCAAAAAATCAAACGGGTTAACCACCCGACTCGTAAGCAACCCTATCGTACCAGTGATGAGAAAGTTCGGCAAATCACTGACCATGTGGTTCCACTGCATGAACTGGCATCTTATTTCAGTGCATATCAGGTGGCAGACGGCATGATTAATGAGGTGGAGGCGATGCTGGTCCGTAGTTTTGCCAACGATCTCCTTAACAAAAGGATGGAAAAATTCGGAGAAAAGAAGGGAAAGAAAAAATCCGTATGACCACCCGTATCACGCAACAACAGCTCGAATCCTACCTCTGGGGGGCGGCCACGCTCCTGCGGGGAACCATCGATGCGGGGGACTACAAGCAGTTCATCTTTCCGCTTCTCTTCTACAAGCGCCTCTGCGACGTCTTCGACGAGGAGACGCAGGCAGCGCTCGCCGAATCCGGTGGGGACACGGCGTTTGCTGCCTATCCGGAAATCCACCGGTTCCAGGTCCCGTCCGACGCCCACTGGCGCGAGGTCCGGCAGGACTCCCGAAACGTCGGCCATGCGCTCCAGTCCGCGATGCGCGCCATCGAGACGGCCAACCCCGACAAGCTCTACGGGATCTTCGGCGACGCGCAATGGACCAACAAGGACCGCCTCGCCGACGCGATGCTCCGCGACCTGGTCGAGCACTTCAGCACGCTCGATCTCACCCTCGCCAACCTTCCCGAGGACGAACTGGGCCAGGGCTACGAATACCTGATCAAGAAATTCGCCGACGATTCCGGCCACACCGCCGCCGAGTTCTACACCAACCGCACCGTCGTCCACCTCATGACCGAGATGCTCGAACCGCAGCCGGGCGAATCGATCTACGATCCCACCTGCGGCTCCGGCGGCATGCTCCTTTCGGCCATCGCCCGCCTGCGCCGCCGCGGCCAGGAGTGGCGGAACGTCCGCCTCTACGGCCAGGAGCGGAACCTCATGACCTCCTCCATCGCCCGGATGAACTGCTTCCTCCACGGGATCGAGGACTTCCAGATCGTCCGGGGCGACACCCTCGCCGAACCGAAGCTCGTCCAGGGCGACCGCCTGATGCGCTTCGACGTGTGCCTTGCCAATCCACCCTATTCGATCAAGCAGTGGGACCGGACCGCCTTCGCCTCCGATCCCTGGGGGCGGAACGTCTTCGGTGTCCCGCCGCAGGGCCGAGCCGACTATGCTTTCTGGCAGCATATCTTGGCGAGCCTTACACCCAAGGCCGGCCGCTGCGCCATCCTCTTCCCCCACGGCGTCCTCTTCCGCCAAGAGGAGGCCCAGATGCGGAAGAAGCTCATCGAAGCCGACCTGATCGAATGCGTCCTGGGCCTCGGGCCGAACCTCTTCTACAACTCGCCGATGGAGGCCTGCGTCGTCATCTGCCGGACGGCCAAACCCAAGGAGCGCAAGGGCCGGATCCTCTTCATCAACGCCGTGGGCGAGGTGACCCGCGAACGTGCCCAGAGCTTCCTCACCGACGACCACATCGAGCGCATCGTCGCCGCCTATCGTGCCTTCAAGGACGAGCCCGGCTTCACCCGCACGGCGACGCTGGCCGAGATCCAGGCGAAGGAGGGCAACCTCAGCATCCCGCTCTATGTGAACGGTTCATCTGCCGTGATGGGAGTGCGCGATGAGGCCGCGCCGTACACCCTGAATGGTAAAAATGGATCGGATCACCTATCCGAGGCGTTGGCCGCCTGGCTGGAAAGCTCCCGCCAGATCCGGGAGTCGCTGAAGACGGTCCTGGAGGCGAAACGATGAACGGAAAACTTCGCATCTTCGTCAGTTCAGTTCAAAAGGAGCTTGAGGACGAGCGGCTCATTGTCCAGAACCTTCTCAATACCGATTCCTTTTTGTCCGCCCACTGTGCGCCCGTGCTTTATGAGTGCGAGCCGGCCTCTCCCGACAAGGCCCTGGAAGGTTGCCTGAAGGCGCTCGATGAATGCCAGGTATATGTGCTCATTGTCGCGGCCCAGTATGGGGCTCGCATCGGCGAAACTTCCATCACCCACGCCGAGTACCGCCGTGCCAAGGATCGGGGGCTTCCCGTCCTGGCCTTCATCAAAGGCGACCGCGGCATGAAGCGCGAGGAGGGCACCGAGGTCCTTCTGGGAGAGCTCGAAGCTGACGGCTTCAAATACAAACGATTCGGCAACGTCATCGAATTGCAGAAGGAGGTCCGCGCCGCACTGGTGAAGCTCCTCAAAGATCGGTTCGGGATCACCCCATCCAGTGATGAAGATCAGATCGCCCGGCAGACCATTGAGGCCACGTCCGCCTTCGAGTCTCAGCCACTGACACGGATCGCCTGGAAGGATCTCGACAAAGATGTGGCTCGAAGGCTCGTTGCCGCGGCCGAAGGGAAGAGGCCGGAAGAACTTAACGATGGAGACCTCCTGTCCGGGGTATCCCTGCGCGGTCTCGTCTGGCGCGATCCAGAATCGGGCGAACACAAGGCCACCGCCGCCGGCATCGTTCTTCTGGCCCGGGACCCATCGGCGGTTTTCCCCCAATGCCGGATTCTTGCCGACGCCTATCGTAGCACCGAACCCGATGGCGACCCGCGGGACCATGAAGACATCCGCGGCCCCATGCCCCTGGCAATCGACCGCGCCATTGCGTTCATCGACCGAAACACACGCCACCCGATGCGCATTGTCGGCCTCAACCGGGTGCGCCTTGACGAGTACCCGGTCGATGGCCTGCGCGAGGCGCTGGTCAACGCGGTGGCACACCGCCAGTACGAGGATGCCGGCCGCAAGATCATCCTCGAAATCTTCGCTGATCGAGTCGTCCTCTTGAGCCCCGGCCTTCCCCCTCGACCGATCACGCTCGCCAAATTGCGCAGCGGAAAATACCGCCCCTGCTCGCGCAATCCTGTTCTGGCGCAGAACCTTTCCTATTTCCACCGCATCGAGGAACGCGGCAGCGGCTTCCGCCGGATGCGAGACCAGATGCTCAATCACGGCCTCGATCAACCGCTCATCGGAACGGACACGCCTGCGGGTGCCTGAAGAACGCTTTTTGGTTACCCCGGCAGTGGAGGCGCAGTTGAATGAGCGCCAAAGAGAGATTTTGGGTTATGTCCTTACCGAAGGTGCCGTCACCAATCGTTGGTGTCGCGCCCGTTTTGGTGTGGTTTACAACACCGCCTACCGAGATCTGCAAGGGTTGGTCGACTTGGGCTTAATCGAGCCGATTGGAAGTGGTCGCAACGTGAAATACATTCACAAGGGTAGCCATGAGTAATCCATCGATAATCCATCGACCACTTGGTGTAATCCATCGATTCGGCACGCTACCATCCAAGCGGAATATGTCGATTCAGGGTGTGCAACCTGCTCCAATATCTGCCCATCAGCCTTTGGATTGCCTACCGTATTCGTCAGATAATCGTCAGGTGAAAGATCAGAATCGACCGATAATCGACAGACCGACAACCACGTTTCGGTTACTTGCAGCGATCACCGCACAAGTCACCGCGCAAGTCGAAGATAGAGATAACTTATTGATGCAAAAGTCTTTACAGGAACTTGCTGACGCATTGGGCATGACCACCGCGCAAGTCACCGCGCAAGACGAGGCACCAGTCACGGCACCGGTCATGGCACCAGTCCTTGCCGTGAGGAAACCATGATCGGTACGTTTCCATCACTTGAGGACCTTCGGCCAAACCCGGACTGGGCCAAGTTGCCGATCTTCGACCGTAAGGGCTGGAAGCGAATGCCATTCGGAGCGTTTGCGGACAGCATCAACGAGCGTGTCGAACCGAGCGATGCGGCTGAAGATATCTACGTGGGGCTGGAACACTTGGACCCGCAGAATTTGCACATCCGGTGCTGGGGCAAGGGGAGTGATGTCATTGGAACAAAGCTCCGCTTTCGGAAAGGCGACATCATATTCGGGCGCCGCCGCGCCTACCAGCGCAAGCTGACCGTGGCGGAGTTTGACGGCATCTGCTCGGCCCACGCGATGGTCACGCGGGCAAAACCGGACATCGTGCTGCCGGAGTTTCTGCCATTTCTGATGATGAGCGACAAATTCATGAATCGGGCCGTGGAGATTTCGGTCGGCTCACTCTCGCCCACTATCAACTGGAAAACGCTCAAGTTGGAGGAGTTCGACCTCCCGCCCCTCGACCAGCAGTGCCGCATCGCCGAAATCCTCTGGGCGGTGGATGAAGTGAGCACCAAATACTACCAAGTGTTTGATGTCATCGAAACGGTGTCGACTGCTATTAGAAATGCAGTATCTGATAGCAATTACCCAAAGAAACGACTGGGAGAACTCGCCATCCTCATTACAAAGGGCGAGTCGCCAGGCTGGCAAGGTTTCGAGTATCAAGACGACGGAGTGGTCTTTGTGACGAGTGAGAATGTCCTGTTTGGGCGTTACGAGCCGTCACCCCGAAAGCATATCCCTAGGGAGTTCCACCAAAAGATTCGTCGTTCTGCACTGCAGAAAGGAGATATTCTTTTCAATATCGTTGGTGCTTCAATAGGTCGCGGGTGTGTTCTCCCGGAACTTGGCAAGGATGCGAATGTTAATCAAGCAGTGGCCATTATCAGACTTAACGAGAACACTGCCATGCCAGAGTTCATTCTTGGTCATCTCCTGAGCCCGAAAGGATTGAAAGACATTCTTGGCACCGCCGTGAACACAGCCCGTGCAAACGTAAGTTTGGATAGCCTGCGAAAGACACTGGTACCCTTTCCGGCTATTGTCGTGCAGGCTGAAATTTGTGAACGCCTTGCGAGCTTCCAGAAAAATCGGGACTCAATTATGGAGGATTTGGATGCTTTGCGCAGCCTTCGTAATGCGTTCCTCAATTCCATATTTGGAGTGTGCCAATGACCCTCACCGAATCCAGCACCGTCGAACCTGTCACCCTGGACACCACAGTCGATTCCACGATAGCCAGCGAAAGGACATAAACCATGTATCTTTCCCAAGTGAACCTCTGGAACTTTAGAAAATATGGCATTAAAGGTGAATCTTTCGAGAAGTCGAACCCTGGTGTTTCTATCCCGTTCGGGGAAGGTCTGAATGTTCTGATCGGCGAGAATGATTCGGGCAAAACCGCGATTATTGACGCGATTCGGTATACCCTCGGTACTCAGAGTGGCGATTGGATTCGCATGGAGGAAACCGACTTTCATGCAGAAGGTAACGCCAGGGTGCAAGATCTGAAGATTGAGTGCGTATTTCGCGGCTTCTCTAACCAGGAAGCTGGACATTTCCTTGAGTGGATTGGCACGGAAGAGGTCAATGATAAGCATTGCTTCGTCCTCACGGTCCGTTTGACCGCGCGGATAAAGAGAGATAAGATTGTCACGGACTTACGGGCCGGTGCCGATCCGGTCGGGATTGTCATGGATGGTGATGCGCGAGCCTTGTTGCGTGTCACCTATCTCAAGCCATTGCGCGACGCCGATGCAGAGTTGACTCCAGGCCGGCGTTCTCGTTTTGCACAAATTCTCAAAGCTCATTCACTCTTTCAAAAGGGAGATACCGAAAAACACGACCTTGAGAGCATTTTCAATAAAGCCAACAAAGATATCGAAGAGTATTTCAGCCACAAAGATGACGGCTCCGGCGCCAGCAAACTGATGGGGACGCTAAAGACCTACGTCGATGCCTTCTTTCCGCAAAATGAACCACATGCGGCTTCCGTCAGTATCTCCGGTGGTGATCTCGTCGATATTCTTCAACGGCTTTCTCTATCGCTCGATACAAACCCGTCTGGACTTGGGGCGGCCAATCTCTTATTTGTGGCAACGGAGTTACTGCTTCTGCAATCCGAAGAAAATTATGGGCTGAGACTCGCCTTGATTGAGGAGTTGGAAGCGCATTTGCATCCTCAAGCCCAACTTCGCCTATTCCGTTATCTCGAAGAAAAATCGCCAAAAGGCCAGTACATTTTGACCACGCATAGCACCACTATGGGATCGAGCGTCCCTCTCAAAAGCTTGATCATCTGCAAGGGCGACAGGGTGTTCCCCATGGCGAGCCGGTTTACGAAACTCCAGCCAAAGAACTATGATTTCCTGTATCGGTTCTTGGATGCAACCAAGGCGAACCTGTTTTTTGCCCGTGGTGTCTTGCTCGTGGAGGGCGATGCTGAGAACCTTCTGATCCCCACCATAGCGAAAGTCATCGACCGGCCGCTCCATCAGTATGGCGTATCAATTGTCAACATCGGCAGTACGGCATTCGCACATTTTGTAAAGATCTTCCATCGTTACGATGATGCCCTCATGGGAATCAAAGTAGCTCTTGTCACCGATATGGATGTGAAACCCCAAGAGTGGCCCGATGCATCTGGCAATGCAGCCACAGAAGAGGATATTGAAGCTGCTAAATTGAGCAGAAAGCAGAGCCTCGCAGATTTCGAAAACGACGAGGTCAAGGTGTTTGTATCTCCTAATTGGACACTAGAATACGAGATATCACTTTCACCGTTTCGAACCGAGTTTTACCGAGCGCTGCTATGGGCCGAGAAGATGTCCAACTCCCCAAGTGGCATCCCCCAAGCGTCAAAGGCCAGTGAAGTTGATGCAAAAGTCGAGGCAGGCTTTGCAAAGTGGACAGAGTGCTGGAGTGGAAATCATAGAGAAGCCGAAAAGGTGGCCTTTGAGCTATACCAAAGAACGATGCTTAAGAAGGGTATCTCCAAGGCTGTGACGGCACAGGAATTCGCAAAGCATCTTGAGGATAGGCTGAAGGGATCCGATGCAAGTGCCCTGAAGTTAGAAATTCAAGGAGCAAGTAGTCTTCAGTATCTTCTTGATGCAATCTATCATGTGACCGAACCCCGGGAGATTTCCAGTGAGAATTGAGATCACAGACGACGATATTTCGTATGCAGAAAAGCTACTGCTGCCTACAGGGTGCGAGTTCAACGATGAGCGCCGAGCATTCATTCGTTGCATGGAATCGCGCGATGTTGTTGCCTGCCCTGGGAGCGGCAAGACAACGGCGCTCTTGGCGAAACTTCTGAGCTTGGCCAGGAAAATGCCGCTTGCGGATGATCGCGGTATTTGTGTTCTCACCCACACAAATGTTGCGATTGACGAGATCAAAGAAAGAGCCGGTATTGCATCTGCCTCGTTATTTCGGTACCCGAATTTCTTTGGAACAATTCAGAGATTTGTGAACCAGTTTCTCGCCGTACCTTGGTATAGGTCCGAATACCAAAGATCAATCGTTGCCATCGAGAATGACCGCTTTTACGGAGAATTAGAGAAATTATACTCCCGTGATCGTGGTTTGCAGTTATGGTTGGAGCATAGAGGCGGCTTGGGAACTTTGGGTAACTATTGGTTCAATCCAGATACGTTGCGCGTTGGAAAGAGCCTATATGCGCCGATTGCGGGGCTATCGGAACACACGGATACATTTAAGAAAATTCAGTCTGTGCGGAAGAATGTTCTCGAACATGGCATTCTTAGCTACAATGACGCATATGCCATTGCGTTACGATATTCGCTAAAAATGCCAGAGATATCTCAAGCCATTTCCAATCGCTTTTGCATGGTATTTCTGGACGAAACACAAGATACCGATGAGCACCAGTGTCGAATATTGGACGCCATTTTTATTCCAGAACAGCTTGTGATCCAGCGTATAGGAGATCCGAATCAGGCAATATATCATGATCGTGTTCATAGCGAGGGGTACTGGTCTCCTATAAATCCCCTTCATTTCTCAGATTCCCGGCGCTATGGAGAGACGATTACTCACTTATTGAGTACCGTCAGGCTGGACGACGGCGTTACCTTGCAGCCATGTGAATCAACATCTTCGCACCCGCCCTATTTGATCACGTATCAAGACGGCGAAGAGCAAACTGTCATCCGAGCTTTTTCATGTCTTATTAAAGAGCTATCGGATGCGTTGCCCTTTGACGGCACATATAAAGCGGTTGGATGGATTGGCAAAGACAATACCCCTGATGGTAAACTATGCATTCCAACCTATTTCCCCCACTTTGATAAGTCGTATAGAGCACAAAGCAAGCAATTCTCCAGCCTGATTTCCTATGCGGCCTATGCTGTTCAGATAGCTGGTACTGAGGGAGCGAAGCGCTTTCTTGAGATCATCCTGCAAGGCATTACTCGCGTTCTCGATGTTGCGGGTATCAAAGACGAAATGTCGGGGCGACACTATACGCCGGCCTCTGTTGACTACTTCTGGAAGCGTGAGCACGAAAAGTCATATTACCAATTCCGGGAAAAGATGGCAGAGTATTTCCTTCTAACTCTTGATTCAGGTGTGACCCCTGCCGCGCTTCGCAACCAAATCAGATCAGCAGTAGAACCTGTTTGGCCTATGCACAACAAAGCAGCTACCTTTCTCGACGTTGACTCGATTGACGCAGCATTGGAGGTTGGCAACGGCACTGCTCATACAAAGAATCGATTTGTTGCTGACAATGGGATTGTCATACATATCGGAACGGTCCACTCTGTCAAAGGTGAAACGCATTCCGCAACGCTGTACTTGGAAACGGAATATGAAAAGGGATCTGATGCCTCTCGACTGATGGAATTCTTGATGGGGAATCGCCCCGCGGCACAATTGAGAAAGGCATACCATCAACAAAATCTGAAAATAGCTCATGTCGCTTTTAGCCGCCCGACCCATATGTTGGCTTTCGCTTGCCGCGCATCGAGCATTACCGGCCATGAGGACGACTTGAAAGGAAACAATTGGATAATTCGCACGGTATCAGAACTGACTACAAATAGAGGTGGCACACCATGACCTTTACCGAATCCAACACCGTCGAACAGATGATCCTCGACACGATCGCGCCGCGGCGGGGTGGCGAGCCGTCGGCGTGGAAAGAAGAGCGTGCTGGCTGGAAGGATTCCCTCGGCGGCGATATGGCCGAGGCGTCGCGGCTCAGCCCCCGGCAGGAGGCCGCTGACGCCCACTGGGATTATCTGCCCGCCGCGCAACTCCCGCGTAAGACCGGTGACGTGATGGTGGAGCCGTGGGTGCGCGAGGCCCTCATCCGGCTCAATCCCGACATCGCCGCCCAGCCTGACCGGGCCGACGAGGTGATCTACAACCTGCGCGCCTGCATCCTCTCCGTCCAAGCCGACGGCCTGGTGCGGGCCAACGAGAACTTCACCGCCTGGCTGCGGGGCGAAAAGACCATGCCCTTCGGCCCCAACGGCGAGCATGTGACCGTGCGGTTGGTGGATGCCGTCCATCCCGGCGAGAACCGGCTGACGGTGTGCAACCAGTGGACCTGGCAAGCCGGAGCGGTGGAGAAGCGCTTCGACGTGGTCTTCCTCGTTAACGGCATTCCGGTCGTCATCGGCGAGGCCAAGACGCCCGCCCGCAGCGCGGTGACGTGGTTCGACGGCGCCTTCCAGGTGAACGAGATCTACGAGCGGCAGGCGCCGGCCATGTTCGTGCCGAACGTCTTTTCCTTCGCCACCGAGGGCAAGCTCTTCCGCTACGGCGCCATCCGCATGCCGATCGAGATGTGGGGGCCGTGGCGAGACGAGGAGAACCAGGCGGAGGGACAGCTTCACCATGTCCGGGCGTCGGTCGCAAGCATGCTCCGGCACGAGGTGGTCCTCGACATCCTCCAGAATTTCACCCTCTTCGCCACGGACAAGAAGCACCGGCGCATCAAGATCATCAGCCGCTATCAGCAGTATTTCACGACGAACCAGATCGTGGACCGCGTGGTGAAGGGCTATCCGAAAAAGGGGCTCATCTGGCATTTCCAGGGGAGCGGCAAGTCGCTCCTGATGGTCTTCGCCGCCCAGAAGCTGCGGATGCACCCACGGCTCGGAAACCCCACGGTGATGATCGTGGTGGACCGGATCGATCTCGACACGCAGATCACCGCCACCTTCAACGCCTCCGACGTGCCGAACATGGTAGGCGTGGCGACGAGGCAGGAGTTGCAGACCCTGCTCGGGCAGGATGTCCGCAAGGTGCTCATCACGACGATCCACAAGTTTGCCGAGGCCGGCGGCCGTTTGAATGAACGGTCGAACATCATCGTCATGGTGGACGAGGCACACCGGACGCAGGAAGGGGACCTCGGCCGCAAGATGCGCGAGGCGCTGCCGAACGCGTTTCTCTTCGGCCTCACCGGCACCCCCATCAACCGCGCCGACAAGAACACCTTCTGGGCCTTCGGGGCCGACGAGGACGAGAAGGGCTACCTGAGCCGCTACTCCTTCCAGGAGTCGATCCGGGACAAGGCGACGCTCCCCCTGCACTTCGAGGCCCCCGAGGTGAAGCTCAAGATCGACAAGGCCGCCATTGACGAGGCCTACGGGCAGATCACCGGGAACCTGAGTGAGCAGGACCGCGACGATCTGGCCAAGCGCGCCGCCAAGATGGCCGTCCTGGTGAAGAACCCCGAGCGGGTCCGCGCCGTCGTCAACCACATCGTAAGGCACTTCCGGACCAAGGTGGAGCCGAACGGTTTCAAGGCGCAGGTGGTGGTCTTCGACCGCGAATGCTGCGTCCTCCCGACCCGCTCCAGTTCGTCATCGTGACAAGCAAGCTCCTGACCGGCTTCGACGCCCCGATCCTCCAGGCGATGTATCTCGACAAGCCGATGAAGGACCACAACCTCCTGCAGGCGATCTGCCGGACCAACCGGACCTTCGGCCAGGAGAAGACCCACGGCCTGATCGTGGATTACATCGGCATCTTCGACGACGTGGCCCGCGCGCTCGACTTCGACGAGAAGGCCGTGCAGCGGGTTGTCTCAAACATCGACGAGCTCCGTAAGGCCCTGCCCGTGCAGATGCAGAAGTGCCTGGCCTTCTTCCCCGGCGTGGACCGGGGCGTTGGGGGTTACGAGGGTCTCATGGCCGCGCAGCAGTGCCTGCCCAGCAACGAAGCGCGGGATAAATTCGCCGCGAATTACATCGTCCTGGGAACGATCTGGGAGGCCCTCTCGCCCGATCCGTGCCTGGGTCCCTACGAGAGCGACTACAAGTGGCTGACCAGGGTCTACGAGTCCGTAAAGCCGCCCAGCGGCAACGGCAAGCTCCTCTGGCACGCCCTGGGGGCGAAGACGGTCGAGCTGATCAACGAAAACGTCCACGTCGAGTCGGTGCGCGACGATGTCGAAACGCTGGTGATGGACGCCCAGGTGCTGGAGGAGATCCTTAAGGACGCCGAGCCCGAAAAGAAGGGACGCGAGATCGAGATCCGGCTCATCGCCCGCCTGCGGAGGCATCTGGGTAATCCCAAGTTCACCGCGCTGGGCGAACGGCTGGAGAAGATCAGGGAGCGGCACGAGCAGGGCTTCCTCACCAGTCTGGAATTTCTGAAGGAGATCCTGGAAGTTGCCCGAGAGTTCGTCGAGGCTGAACGGGAGACCGATCCGGAGGAGGAACGCGACCGGGCCAAGGAGGCCCTGACGGAACTCTTCCAGGAGGCCAAAGGGAAGAACACCCACATCATCGTGGAGCGAATCGTGGCGGACATCGACGAGATCGTCAAGAAGGTCCGCTTCCCCGACTGGCAGCACACCAGCCAGGGCGAGCGTCTGGTGCAGAAGGAGCTCCGCCGGACGCTCCTCAAATACCGGCTTCACACCGACCAAGAGCTCTTCGACAAAGCATACGGCTACATCCGGCAGTACTATTAGGAGGGGCGTCGGCGTCAAGACGCGACATACACGGTCGGGTCGGGCACTCCGGCATCCTCGAATCCTTTTCTTCTCAGGATGCAACTGTCGCACCGGCCGCAGGCCTTTCCTGCCGGCGAGGGGTCGTAGCAACTGTGGGTCAGGCCGTAGTCGACGCCCAGTTCGATCCCTTTTTTGATGATCTCCGACTTTTTCATCGAGATGAGCGGCGTCCGGATGGTCATGCGCAGCTTTCCCTCCACCGCCGCCTTGGTGGCCAGGTTTGCCAATCGTTCGTAGGCGGCGATGAATTCCGGCCGGCAATCCGGGTAACCGCTGTAATCGACGGCATTGACGCCGATGAAAATATCCGCCGCCTGAAGCACCTCCGCCCACGCCAGCGCATAGGAGAGGAAGATCGTATTGCGGGCCGGGACGTAGGTGACCGGAATCTCATGCGCCATGTCGTCGACTCCGCGACCTTTGGGGACATCGATTTGGTCCGTCAGCGCCGAGCCGCCGATCGGCCGCAGATCGATGTTGATGACGAGATGTTTCTTGACCCGGAAGAAATCGGCCGCCTTCCGGGCCGCTTCCAGTTCACAGGCATGCCGCTGGCCGTAGTCGAAGGTCAGACTGTAGAGGTCATACCCTTCCGCCCTGGCGATGGCCATTGCGGTGGTGGAATCGATGCCGCCGCTGGAGAGGATGACTGCCTTTTTGCCGGGCATGATGAGACTCCCTTTTCTTAGACGCCCCGTTTTTCGGCTCCCCAGATCCATTTGTGAAGCTGGATCTGAAGGCGCACATCGAGATGATCCTCAAGGATCCATCGGGCGAGGCTTTCCGGGTTCATCCGGCCGAATACCGGGGAGATCAGCGGGGGCTTCAGGTCGTTGCGATGGGAGAGATGCGTGGAGATGATGGACTTCGCGTATTCGAAATCTTCCCGGTTGCCGATGACGAACTTAACCTCGTCGTTCGGGGTGATGATCGCGAAATTCTCCAGCCGGTTCTTTTCCGATTCACCGCTGGAGGGGCATTTCACGTCCACGATCCGGATGCACCGTTCGTCGACGCCGCCGATGTCCCGGCTGCCGTTCGTTTCCAGCAAAACGGTGTACTGTCGATCCAGCAATGTCCGGATGAGTTCCGGGGTTTGCGCCTGGAGCAGCGGTTCCCCGCCGGTGATCTCCACGAGCCTGCAATGGAAGGGGCGGATTTGCCTCTCGATCTCGGGGATTTCGAGCCAGGATCCTTCATCATACGCATAGGTGGTGTCGCAGTACGAGCAGCGGAGGTTGCAGCCGGTCAGCCTGATGAAGGCGCAGGGTCGGCCGGCATGGGAAGACTCTCCCTGAATGCTGAAGAAGATTTCGTTGACCTGTAGCGGCACTCATTCCTCCCAGTAAAAGGCGCCGGCATCGGGTGTTTCCGACACCTGAATCTTCGAGACCCTGACCGCCCCCGAATTGATGCGCCGGCTGAGTTCCTGATGGAGGTGCCTGGCGATGTTTTCCGAAGAGGGATTGAGTTCCCGAAACGGCTCGATTTCATTGATGTTGCAATGATCCAATTCCTGCAGCACATCCCGGACATGCTCTTGGATCACCCGGAAATCGATTCCGATGCCCGTGTCGTCGAGTTCGCGGCAGCGGACGAAGACCCGGACGATCCAGTTGTGCCCGTGCAGGCGCGCGCAGTCGCCGGGATAGCCCCGCAGCGCATGGGCCGCGGAGAAATGGGTTTCCACATAGACTTCGAAGACGCCAGGCATGTTTTATCCCTTTCGGATCGATTTGGTGCACCAACGTATCACATTTGGGGATCACGAAGCCCGCTTTTTCTCCAGAATCATCTCCATGAGGGCGTCAATTCTGGTTTGAAACTGGGCCATCGAGAACTTCTCGCCGTCCATATGGTCGCCGTCGAACATGACGCTGGGCACGGAGAGTTCCTCGGCAAGGACCCGCCCGATGTCCATCTGCCCCATCGAGATGGGCCGGCAGCTCCGGTTCGAATGGAGAATGGCCCCGTCGATCTTGTAGTCCCGGATGGCTTTTGTGATCAACTCGATCCGCTTGTTCAGCGACACGCAGGAGACCAACGGATAGGAGACGAGGGACTTGTAGGCAATGCTCTCCAGCGGCTCATCCGGGTTGAGTCGAAGGGACCAGGCGGAGGTATACGTTTCCGCCACGACCACGGCATCCCACTTCTCGAAGTAGTTGAAGAGCTGCATATTGTACCAGAGCGGGATGTTGTCCCAGAAGAGCCGTATCTTCTCATGCGGAATCACCCCTTCCCCGCGGGCCACCTTCTCCTTGACCTCCCGCAGGACATCTTTTAGAAAATTCACGGCGATTTCGGTCCCGTGCCGGGTCACCATCACAAACATGATGCCGATTTCCGCGGCGGAAAACGGGGAGGGGACCGTCGACCGCAAGGCCATGATCTCGTCCCAGAGCCGGCACGCCTCATTGGTATGGATGACGGCCTGCCGCAGTTTATCGATATCGAATTTCAGACCGGTCTCATCCTCCAGGAAACGGATCAGCCGCTTGATCTGGGCCACCCCATACGCGATATGGCGTTTTTCGATCTTCTCCATCGCCACCTGCGGAAGGTCGGCCCGGAAAACCGGGACTTTGAAGTGATCGCACATTACCTGGAAGGCCTTCATGGTGGGGATGCAGCCGGCCCCGAAGGAGATCAGGAAGTCGGGCGCGGGAAGGCCGTTCAGCGGCTGGTTCTCCTCGTTGATTCCGTCCAGCGCATAGCCGACGTTGTTCCGGAAATAGCCGCAGAGATCCCCCGAAAACCCCCTTTGGGCCGCATACGCGAAGTTCTTTCGGTTCGTGCCGATGGCGGCGCAAAGGGGCGCCCAGTTTTCCGGGAAGACCGGGGTGATCCCCATCGCGTAGAAAAGCTCGATCAGGCCGTTCATCGGCGGGATCCAGATCACCGGGCGTCCTTCGGCCTTGGCCCGGTGCCCCTCCGCATAGAAATCGGTGATGATCTGCCGGAGGGCTGTGTTTGCCTGGAGCCGCTTCCGGGTTTTCTTCTCTTCCATTACCCCGCCTCCAGCATTTCAAAAAAACCTTCCAGCCGCGTCTGAATCTGTCCGCTCAGTCCCTCCCCCTCCAATTCCAGTTGCACCTGGGGGATCCCTTTTTCTGTTAGCAATTTTTTCAGGAAGGGATGATCCGCCAGATGGGGTTCGCAGAACTTCTGGTGCATGAAGATGACGGCGTCCACATCAAAGGCGGAGATCGTCTCCCGAATATACTCCCTCCTCGCGGGGAAATCGGCCCGCGAACTGCAGGGTGGGCGATCGAGATAATAGTGCGCCAGCGCCGACAGCGGGTCTTCCCGCGCAGAAACCCTATCTTGCACCAGCCGATATCCCAGGCAGGTGTCATCCGCAACGATCTCTCCCCCGAGCGCTTCGATCCGCGCTAGGATATCCGTGTCGGAGACGACGCTGCCGGATATCATGATCCGGTGCTTCGCCCCTTTTCCAGGACCCATCTGCCTGACATTCGACAGGTACCCGTCGTAAAAGGGAACAACCATTTCGATCGGCAACACCTGCAACGCCAGATTCATCTGATACAAATCAAGATAGCGGACGGCCGCGCCGTTTTGGTTTGCCTGGTAGATCGCACCGATGCGCTCCCGGGCTGAATCATAGAGTTTGATCGATTTCCGGAGCCTGTCGGCCGAGAACCGTTTTCCGGTATAATCCTCAAGGGCCGCAATCAGGGCCTTGAATTCCGCGATGCAGTACGCGACGGCCTCATCCGTGTTCATGTAGGGAGGGCTCAGCATGAAGGAAAAGGCCGGTTTCAAATTGCGGCACCATATGTTGAACAACCCGCACGTCGCGTCACAGGTGTAGGAGTGGATCACCCCATCCAGAAAGTCATAGTGACCGGCCAGACCCATCGCCATGATATTTCTCGCCGGGGGGCAGATGTAGGTCGGCAGCAGCGTGTCTGCCCGTTCATGGTTCTTGCCGTCACCCCAAAGTCGGACCGGCAGGATATCGAAGGCATGCAGAATCTCGACGGGAACATAAGAGCACAGCGTTCCAAATACCAGACGCCCGCTGTTCTCTTTCTCCTCCCGTGCGATCTCCTTGTGACGGTGAACCAGATCGATGAATTCCCGGTCCATGTTCCTCCTTCCCGTCTGACGATATTCCCGGAGCCTTGCTATAGCGCCTCTTTCCGTAAAACCTTCTTGTCGATCTTGCCCACGACGGTGAGGGGCAATTCCTTTCGGATGTCAATATACTTCGGCACCTCGTAGGGAGAAAGCTTCTCACGGGCCATCTTCAGGATATCGGCCTTCAGCGCCTCCTGGTCTCCGGATGCGAAGTCCGGCTTGAGGGTGACGAACGCCTTGACGTGTTCCGAGCCGGGACGCTCGGGATTGGGGAGACCGATGATCGCGATCATGTCGATCGCCGGATGCTCCACCATGACCTCCTCCACCTTCTTGGAAAAGACCTTGAAGCCGCCCACAATGAGCATGTCTTTGGTCCGGTCGACGATCCGCAGATAGCCCGCCTCGTCCTGGACGGCCACGTCGCCGGTATGGAGATAGCCGTCCGCATCGAAGACCTGCCGGGTCTCATCGGGCTTATTGTAATAGCCGGCCATGACCTGCGGCCCCTTGACGCAGATCTCTCCCGGCTCGCCCACCGCCACCTTCCGGCCCGTCCCGGGATCGACCAGCCGGATGTCGGTATTGAGCAGCGGAAGCCCTATGGAACCCAGCTTCCGCTCTCTCTTGTCGGGGTTCATGGTGGTCAGCGGCGACGTCTCGGTCATTCCGTACACCTCCAGGAGCTTTCCCCGGCCGACGATCTTCTCCAACTCCCGCTGGGACTCCTCGGGGAAGGGGGCGGCGGCGGAGATGCAGGCCTCCAGGCGGGAGTGGTCCAGTTCCTTGAATCGGGGATTGGCGATGAGCATCTGGAAGAGCGAGGGCACGTTGACCAGGGCCGTCGGTCTGTACTTGTCCAGCTCCTTGCAGATGTGGTCGGTATCCCGGGGATTGGGGATCAGGATCTGCGTCCAGCCCAGGTAGATGCAGCTCGCGTTGAAGAAGAGCCCGGCGATGTGGAAGAACGGAAATCCCGAGAGGGCCAACCCCTTGCCCTCCTCCCAGTTCAGCCAGGTCCGGACGATGACGAGATCGGCGACGGCGTTGCGGTGGGTGAGCATGGCGCCTTTGGGGCTGCCGGTGGTCCCGCCGGTGTACTGGATGTAGGCGATGTCGTCGGGGGTCACCGTCACCGCGGGACGTTCGGCGGAGAATTCCGATCCCCGGATGACCTTGATCATGTCGACGACGTATCTCCCCGGCAGCGGGGTAACCTTCCCCTGGGGTATTTTTTTCAGAAGCCGGCCCAGGACCCTTTTGATCGCCGGAAGGAAGCCCCCCACGCTGGTTGTTGCCACGACCTTCAGGTCCGGAAGAGCGGCAACGATTTTCGTAAGCCGTGCGGCAAAGATGGCATCGAGGGTCACCAGCCCCACGGCATTGGAATCCTTCAACTGGTATTTCATCTCTTCGGCGGAGAGAAGGGGAGAAACGCCGGAAACGACGCACCCCGCCCGGAGGATCCCCAGCCAGGCGATGATATATTCCGGGATGTTGGGGAGGTTGATGCCCACCACGTCGCCCTTCTTGAGTCCCTGCGACAGCAGCATGTGGGCGAATCGATTGGCGAAGCGATCCAGTTCGGCAAAGGTCACCTCCACCCCCATGAAGGCGAAGGCCGGCTTGTCGGGGAATTTCTTGAAGATGGGGGCAACCGCATCGACGTAAGACTTTTCCCATTGGAGGGGGTCGATGTCGGTTAACCCCGGATCGTAGGATTTCGTCCAGAATCTCTCTTCGGCCATCATCGTCTCTCCTTTCTCATCAGCAGGCCCCTTTTCCCAGGGGCGGGGATCCCCAAAAACCGTATCACGCCGATCCGTCCCTATCTTTCAAAGGACCTTTTGGGCTTATAGATACGGCTCACCCCCGTCCAGCTCAAGACCAGACAGGGGATAAAAAAAGGTTCATCCGGTTCTTGCGTACTTCTCTCTCTTTTAGGAAGCTATACATAAATCGGACGACGTATTTTTCGTTTCGTCCAAAGCCTTTGTTAAATTAAAATACTCAAACCATCTATTTCCGGTTCCGACTTTTTGGAAGCTCTGCGGGCCATAGCCCGGATTGTTCCAGCTCCTACGGAAGCGGCCAATTGGATGCATTCAGCAAGCTCTTCTTCGGTGATTCCCATTTTCCTTGCACCTGCAAGGTTGCTTTCCGCTCAAGGTTCACAGCGCATAGCCAGAACAAGGGCGAGATGGATGAGCTTTTTCGTTTTAGCGTCCAGAGCCCCATCCTGGTGAGCGCTTTGAAAAAAATCCTCGTAAACCTCTTTGGTGTGGTGAATCAAATCCATTTTTCATCCTCCTGAATTTTGAATACCGTTTGAAATGTAGCATCCCTGTCATGGTTGAAGAATTATTGAGTTCAAGGAAGACTCAGATGTCTTTTATGAGTTTACATGTGCAATTTTCAATATAGGTCTTATTGCCTGCCAATCAGTCGTTTTCCGCACTTGCTACTGATAGCGCAGGTACTCGTCGTAATAGGTAACGACCTCGACCACTGCACCCCGGCCCGAGTCCAGCGCCTGTTGGAAGGCCCTTCTGAACTCCTCCCGGCTGGTCGCCTTCATGCCCAGCAGCCCGAAGTCGCGGGCGATCCCCGCATAGTCCGGCTCGCCAAAGTCGACGCCTACTGGGGGCAAGTTGCGTTTTGCTTGTTTCACCTTGATCGAACTGAGGGCCGCGTCGTTCATCACGACCACCGTGATCGGTAGCTTCAGGCGCGCCAAAGTCTCCAACTCGCCCGTGTACATCAGGAAGCCGCCGTCGCCCATGAAGGCCGCAACCTGCTTGTCGTATCGAGCGAGTTTGGCCGCAATAGCGCCTGGGATGGCATAACCCATGGAGGAGATTCCGTTGGTGGTGAGGAAGGTCTCCGGTTCGTAAGCCGCCCACTGAGCCATGGCTATCAGCTTATGGGCGCCCACATCGACAGTCAGGATGCCGTCCCTGGGGAGGAGCCTTCGCATCTCTTCCAGCACCGTCTGGGGGGCGACCCGGCCGCCTGCTTCGGCGATGTTTGGGATCATCATTGCCTCCACATCCCTGCGGCACTGCTCGATCCGCTTCAACGTCCAGCCGGCGCCCGGTCCTACCTCTTTTCGGATGGTGGCAAGCAGGGACGATAGGTCGCCGTCAACGGCGACCCTTGGAGAATAGGAGGGATCATCGGCCCCGGTGGGCGCCACGCTGACCACGGGAACCTGGATCTTCCAAGGCTTGAAGAACTCCACACCGTCCAGCCCAATGGCCAGAATAAGGTCCGCCTCCTGGATTAGGCCGTAAATTGGGGCATCGGTGTAAACCCCGAAAGTGCCGGCGAACAGCGGATGGTCCTCGGGGATGCAGCCCTTGGATTGGGCAGTCACCGTCACAGGTAAGCGCAGATGTTCGGCTGTGGCAACGAGTGCGGCACTGGTGTGGGAGAAGGCGACGCCCAAACCGGCCATGATGATCGGCGCTTTCGACGCGCGCAGGGCCTCGATCACGCCGGAGAGATCTGCTTCTGTCTCGGCCTTCGGTGCGCTGCCGTAGCGGCGACCGATCTCCTCTACGGACATGTCGCCAAGATGGGGCAGCTCCTTGTTAGCCTCTGAACCGGGAAAGGCGAAATAGACAGGGCCGGGCCTGCCCGAACGCGCCAGCTCCAGCGCCTGGGGCAGGGAGGTCTCGATCTCGCCGGCCAGCAGCCTGCCGCTGGACTTCGTGATCGGCTTGAAGATGTTGACGAGGTCGAGCCACTGGTGGGTGAAGCTGCCCACCTGGGAAGGTTCAAGGTCGCCGGAGATAGCGATGAGAGGCAGCCGATCCAGGTGGGCCATCGCGACGGCGTTCACCATGTTCGCGGCCCCCGGGCCGCGGGTGACGATGCAGAGTCCCGGCACTCCCGTGAGAAAACCGGTGGCGCCCGCCATGTAGCCGGCGGCGGATTCGTGGTGGCTCAGGATGAAGGGTACGTCCACCTGCCGCAGACCCTCCATCAGCGGAATGGCCTCACCCCCGGGTAGGCCGAAAGCGCGTTCCAAGCCTTGGGACCTGAGGTATCTCGCCAGGAAAACAGATGCTTTCATACTCCCCCTATCGAATCAATTTTATCCATACCCAAACGGAATAGAGTTTCTTTAGCTCCGTGCATTCTCCTTAAGTCAGGCCATTTCCCTGCGCCTTTCTTTCCAGAACTGGCTGATGATCTGTGCGGCCTGGAGGCATTCCGCTTCGGAGACGTCTTTGTGCGTGACCAGGCGGATCTCCGTGGGAGCATGGATGTGGACCTTGACCCCCCGCTGGGCCATCTCCGCCTGAAATTCTTTTGCCGAGAAATTCAAACTGGTAAGGTCCAGTTTGATCATGTTGGAGTGGAAGTTCTCGGGCGCCTTCAACCCTCCCGTTTCGGCGAGCACCCTGGCCAGGACCCTGGCCTTTTGATGGTCCTCTTCCAAGCGGCTGACCATGTTCCGGATGGCTTCGATCCCCGCCGCTGCGACCACTCCGGCCTGGCGCATCTGCCCGCCGAGCAGCTTGCGCCGCTCCCAGGCCCGCTGCATGAACGGCCCGGTCCCAGCGATCATCGAGCCGATCGGGGCGCTCAATCCCTTGGAAAGGCAGAACATCACCGAATCGACCGTGGCGGCCAAAACCCGGGCCTCGATCTTCAGCGCCGTGGCGGCATTGAAGAGCCGGGCGCCGTCCATGTGCACGGGGACCTGATGGGCGTGGGCCAGCGCCTGCACCTTCTGCAGGTGCTCCGGTGGAACGGCCGCCCCCCCGGCAAAGTTATGGGTGTTCTCCACGCAGACAAGACGGATCGGCTTGGTCTTCAACGCTTTTTCCAGAAGGGCCAGATCCAGCTTGCCCGCCGGATCGGGGATCGTGACGGGGATCAAACCGAAAAACTCTTCCTCAAAAATGGCCTTCTCGATATTCAACACGTGGGCCTTTTCGCCAACGACGACTTCATCTCCCCGGCGGCAGTGGGTCATCAGCGCCACTACGTTCCCCATCGTGCCGCTGGGCACGAAGAGAGACCTATCCTTGCCGAGGAGGGCCGCGGCCATCGCCTCGAGGCGGTTCATCGTGGGGTCTTCGCCCATCCCCTGCGGGTCGAGGCGCCCGTCGTCGCCGACTTCCGCCTCCATCATTGCACGGCGCATCGCCGGCGTCGGCTTGGTCACTGTGTCGCTGCGAAGGTCAATCATCGCCATGGTCTTTCTCCTTCCGAATCCCCGTTTCACTTTTTCCGTCCCGCCGCTACCAGCGGTCGACCGTGTAGAGAGGCGCTTTTTCCCGGAGCAGCTCTGCAGAGCGGCAAGGGTTATAGAATCCGCAGACGCAAGGCTCCGCAAGGATCAAACTTCCGTCCCATTCGGTGACCTTGCCCGTCTTGACCCTTCGGATGATGTCTCGGACCCTGTGGGGCGAGACGACGCCGTGGCCGCACATTGTCGTGAACTCCCGGATGTCGGCTGAAGGTAGGCGGTCCGTCCGTCCATGGATGCCGAGGGAGAGGTTAATCGTGTGGGGGGTGATGCCGATTTCCGCGACGATCTCCCGAATACGGTCGGTGAGGCCGCTGACCACGATGGAGATGCCCTCGTCCGCCTCCTTGAACTTGCTCAGTACCTGCTTAACCTTCTCCCGGCTGCCGAAGACGAAGTAGATGCGCGTTCCATCGACCGTGATGCTATCCAAGAGCTCCTGAGGCGTGATGCCGCTGTACATATTGCGACGGAGTTTCGACTCAAGCATATTGGCCGGGCCCGACTGGTAGCCCAGCTCTGCCAGACGGCGTACCTTCGCGGCACTCCCCCCGTAGTTGAATCCCCTCGCC
>JAPLJX010000424.1:0-1946 GCA_026388375.1 Deltaproteobacteria bacterium | reverse complement strand
CAGTCCCAGGCCCGTCCGAGGCCCATATTGACCTTGGCGTTCGGCCGCCAGGTTAAACCCTCCGCCCGGATGCTCTCGAGAACCTCTTCGGGTATCGTGAGCCCCGGTTCGAGGAGGGTGCAGGCGTCGATGCAGAAGACGCTGTCCACCTCCTTGGCGACTTCCTCCAGGGTCCGGAGAATGCCGCGTAGCTGATCCCGTTTCACCGTAAACTCGATGATGGCGGAGAGCACCCGTTCCCCGAGCAATTCCGGTTTCAGATCCCCGGTCGCCTCGTCAGCGATCATGGAGTGGATCGGGTTGTTCGGTTCGATCTTGTGGACGCCGGTCCGGGCGATCGCCCGGGAGATCTTCTGGACATCCAGAAGCGACATGCCGAGCGTGGGCCGGCCGACCTCGATGGCGACACCGATTTCGCCGGGACCAACACGCAGGGTAACATCGTTCGTCTTGGACTCCTCCGTTCCGCGGCCCTGAATGCCGGTGACTGCGTGCATTGATTTAGGGTCGCTGAAGTACTTGCGAATCGCCCGGGGATATTCGTAGACGTCAGGGGATTCCGCGATGGCGTCGACCGGACAGTGAGCGGTGCGCAGGCAGGTGCCGCATTCGTAGCAGACATCCTGGTCGATCATGCTCTTGAGCCCTTTATACCTGATCGCGGCGGTGGGACAGCAGGATTGGCAGCAACCGCACCCGATACAGATCTCTTCATGAATGATCATATGCCTACCCTCTTAATGGTCATTTCTTCTTCATTACACCCATGTCATTGAGGATGACGGCGTACTTGCCTTTCCATTCCTCAAGGAACCTCCCAAAGTCGCTGCCGTTCATCCACGCTTCGGACAACATATTGTCTTTACAGTATTTCTTGAAAACATCGGTCTGAATGTATTTGAAGAAGGCCTGCTCCAGAATCATGCGGGCATCCGCCGGGATGTCGGCCGGGGCGGTGAGCCCGCGGTTCTGGACGAACAAGGCGTTGATCCCCTGCTCTTTCATCGTGGGGATCTCGGGGGCGCCGGCCAGACGCTTCTCTGATAAAACGCCGAGAATCTTGACCTTGCCTGCGTTGTAGAGTTCCAGCGCTTCGCCGGGGTTGGTGCTTGCCATGTCCACATGACCGCCGAGGAGCGCCGCATTGACCTCTCCACCGCTGTTGAAGACGATGTAATTGAACTGGACTCCGGCCGCCTTCTCAAAGAGATAGATGGCGATGGAATCAGAGCCGCCGAACTGGGTGCCGCCTATGGTGATCTTCTTCGGATTGGCCTTGGCGTAGGCAACGATCTCATTCAACGATTTGAACTTCGAACCCACGCCGACCATGAGCATGAACTCGTCAAAGGCAAAATTGGCGATGGGGGTGAAGTCCTTGAGACCGACCGGCGTCATCCCCAGGAGCGGCGTGGTCAGAAAGGACGGGGTGGTCGTGAGAATATAGTAGGGGTCCTTCTTCTTGCCGGCCACATACGCGTAGGCGATGCCGCCGCTCCCGCCCGGTTTGTTCTCCACCACGATCGGCTTGGGAAGCAGTTTTTCCTTCTGGATGGCCGCAGCCAGAGTCCGTGCAAAGATATCGCTGCCGCCGCCGGCGCTGCTCTGAACGATCAAGGTGATGGGCTTTTCGGGATAATTGCCGGCGCCAAGGGCGTTTCCCGCCCCGACGGCAACAAACGGCACAACCAAAAACAACACGAATAACTTGGACAGGTTTTTCATTTTTTTCCTCCATTATCGTTCCGGTACGCCGACAGGCTCCAAGAAAAATCCTGCCGCAGCCGGACATAAAAAATAAGGACATCTGAAAAAACCGATACCCGCCTATGTTCTCCGAATCCTGTCTTGATCATATCCTTTATGCCTTCTTCAATCCGGCTTTTATTGCCGTTATGATCAGGGTGACTCTCTTCGCTCTGGTAATAGATCTGCTCGATCCGGAT
>JAPLJX010000304.1 GCA_026388375.1 Deltaproteobacteria bacterium | reverse complement strand
CCCGGCGCCGCCCCCCTCCCCCGGATCTCCCGGGAGATCGAGATCCGGAACGTTACCTTCCGCTATGAGGAGGCGCCGGTCCTCCGGAACATCGATCTCCGAATCCGCGCCGGCGAGGTCGTCGCCTTCGTGGGCATGAGCGGCGGGGGGAAGACGACCCTGGTCAACCTGATCCCCCGCTTCTACGACGTGACGGAAGGGGCGATCACGATCGACGGCCGTGACATCCGCGACGTCACCGTCGAGTCGCTCCGGGGACAGATCGCCATCGTGACCCAGCAGACGATCCTCTTCAACGACACGGTGAGGAACAATATTGCTTATCGTCGCCGCCGCGAAGGCCGCGAACGCACACGATTTCATCGTGCGCATACCGATGGGCTACGACACGCTGATCGGCGAGCATGGGACAAAGCTCTCCGGCGGCGAGCGCCAGCGGATCTCGATCGCCCGTGCGCTGCTCAAGAACGCCCCGATCCTGATCCTCGACGAGGCGACCTCCTCCCTCGACTCGGAGGCGGAGATCGAGGTTCAGGGTGCGCTGGCGAACCTGATGAAAGGCCGGACCACGCTGGTGATCGCCCACCGCCTCTCCACGATCCGGAATGCCGACCGGATCATCGTGCTGGTCAACGGCGAGATCCGCGAGGAGGGAACCCACGAAACCCTGCTCGCCTGCCAGGGGGAATACTGCCGTCTCTACAACATGCAGTTCAAGGAAAACGGCCGGGGAAACGGGGAGGAAAAGGACGGAAGCGGAAACGGAAAGGCGTAATGAGAAGGAGCCATGGGAGATCCGTATGAACTCCGCTGAGGAACTGGTGCAGGGAATCTGGAATGAGGATAGGCCAACGCTCAGGGCCGGCGCCCTCCGCGCCGGACTACACCTCCTCTCTCTCCTCTATCGTAGCGCCGTTGCCGCGAGAAACCAGCTTTACGACCGGGGGCTTCTCCGACAGGAGAAACTCCCCTGCCCCGTCGTCAGTGTGGGAAATCTCACTGTGGGAGGCACCGGGAAGACGCCGACGGTCATCCTCCTCGCCACCATGCTCCGGGAAAAGGGCCACAGGCCGGCCGTCCTGAGCCGGGGTTACGGCGGCAGCGCCCGGGCCCGCATAACCACCGTCTCCGACGGGAAGCGCATTCTCATGGGGTGGCGGCAGTCGGGAGACGAACCGGTCCTGATCGCCAGATCCGTACCGGGAGTGCCCGTCCTGACCGGCCCCAGGCGCATCCTCACGGGCCGGGTCGCCGTGGAGCGTTTCGGCGCGGACGTCCTGATCCTCGACGACGCCTTCCAGCACCGGGCGCTCTTCCGGGACCTTGACATCGTCATGCTCGATGCGACGCGCCCCTTCGGAAACGGCTATCTCCTCCCGCGGGGACCGCTCCGCGAACCGCCGGAGGCCCTGCGACGCGCCCACCTCCTCATCCGGACAGGCGGCACGGAGAGAGAGGAACCCCCGCGGGGAGTACCTCCCCTGCCGGTCTTCCGCGGCGTCCATCGGCCGCGGGAGCTTGTGGAGGCGGCTACGGGACGCGCGTTGCCGCTCACGGAGCTGCGAGGGGTAAAGGTGTGCGCCTTTGCCGGGATCGGATCTCCGGAGGCCTTTCGGCAGAGTCTGACGGCACTGGGTGCGGAGGTCGTTGCCTTCCGGGCATTCCCCGACCACCATCCCTACACACTGCACGATCTTGAAGCCCTCCGACGTCAGGCCGGCGAGAGCGGCGGCGGGCGGATCGTCACGACGGAGAAGGATGGTATCCGCCTTGCCGATTTCCCCGATTTCCTGACGGAGATTTCCCTCCTCCGGATCGGGATGCATATCGCGCCCGCCGAAGCATTTGCAGAGTTGCTTTTTTCCCGGGTTCGGTATTAATAAGCGAGGAGTAGTGCGTGTTTGAGACGATGCAATTGCAGGTCAGCGGAGGAAAAAGGCTCCCCGCGAAGGAGATCGAACGGGTGCTGATTCGGGGGACGAACTGGATCGGCGACGTCGTCATGACGCTCCCCGCCGTCGCCGCCATACGGAAGACGTGGCCCCGTGCGCGGATCTCCATCCTCGCCAAGCCCTGGGTTGCCGAGGTCTACCGGCTCTCTCCGGATGTGGACGAAATCATCCCCTTTGCCGAACCGGGACGTCATGCCGGCATCCTGGGAAAGTGGCGCTTGGCCGGTGAACTCAGGAGTTACGACTTCGATTGCGCTATCCTTCTGCAGAACGCGATCGAGGCCGCGATTCTGGCCCGTCTCGCGGGCATACCGCTTCGAGCCGGTTACAACTCCGACGGGCGGGGGCTCCTCCTCACCCATTCGGTCCGACGGACGTCGGCGATCAGGAAGGTTCATCAGATCGACTACTACCGGGAGATGGTTCGGGCGCTCGGTTGCACCACTGCGGGGCGTAACGTCCACCTCCGGCCAGGGAAGGACTACGATGAAACAGCGAAGAGACTCCTTGGCCAATTCGGCATTGGGGAAGGCAGCCCGCTGATCGGGATCGCGCCCGGCGCCGCCTATGGGCCGGCGAAGAAGTGGCTCCCGGAACGGTTCTCCGCCACCGCCGACCGCCTGATCGACGCCACCGGGGCGCAGACGATTCTCTTCGGAAGCGGCAACGACCGGGAGAGCACCGCGGCGGTGGAGAAGAACGCCCGTCACCGTCTCATCGACATCGCCGGAAAGACCAACCTCAAGGAGGCGATGGCCCTGATCGCGCGTTGCACTCTTTTCCTCTCAAACGATTCCGGCCTAATGCATGTCGCCGGGGCGCTGGGGATCCCCACGATCGCCATTTTCGGCTCGACGAACCCCGCCACGACATCGCCCGTAGGGGAAAAGAGCGTCGTCATCCATCACGATGTGCCGTGCAGCCCCTGCCTGAAGTCGGTCTGCCCGACCGACTTTTGTTGCATGGAGATGATCAGCGTGGATGAGGTGTACGCAGCCGCGCGGAAGCTCCTGCCATTGACATGAGAAACCTCGGAGAGTGGGCGAAGAAACCCTTCCGAGGTAACAAGGGGGGGGAATGACACCTGAAAACAAACATCAGGCGGCGGTTTTTCTGGACCGCGACGGAACAATCAACGAAGAGGTGGGGTACCTCGACCGCCTGGAAAAACTACGTCTGGTTCCCGGCGCCGCCGAGGCGATCCGTCTGATCAACCGAAAGGGGGGGGCCTCCGTCGACGGTTTTTAGTTCTGCCCCCACCACCCGACAGAGGGCCGGGGGAGATACCTCCGGAGCTGTAACTGTCGGAAACCCTCGCCGGGGCTTCTCCTCAGGGCCATTGAAGAACTCTCCCTTGAACCGGAACGCTCCTATATGGTAGGAGATACCTTGAAGGATATCGAGGCGGCCTCAAGGATCGGAGCGAGAGGAATCCTCGTCCGGACCGGTTACGGCGCCGAGGCCGCCGCTGCCCTGGATACCGCGGAAGGGCCAGAGCAGAAGAGCCCCGACGAGGAGGTCCGTCCACCCGGGGAGGCGGCAGTCATCCGACCCGTCCATATCGCCGGAGACATCCTCGCTGCCGTACAATGGCTCCTGAAGGACCGAAAACCGTGAATATCCTGATCGTCAAACTGAGCGCCATCGGCGACGTGATCCAAACGCTGCCGGCACTCGCCGCCCTGCGGAGGTGCTATCCCGCTTCGGATATCACGTGGGTCGTCGAGGAAGCCGCCGCCGATCTGCTCACCAGCCACCCCGATCTGAACCGGATCATCGTCTCCCACCGGAAACATTGGCTGAAGGAAATCCGGAATGGACGGGTCGCGGCCCCCCTGCGGGAGATGCACGCGTTTTACCGGGCACTCCGCAGCCGCCCGTATGACCTTGTCATCGACTTCCACGGCCTCCTGAAGAGCGCCGCCATCGTCGCCATGAGCGGCGGCCGGCGGAGGCTCGGTTACGACAGTCTCCAGGAGCTGAGCGGACTATTCTACAACGAAAAGATCAGCGAGGAGATGGGGAAGCACGCCGTGGATCGCTACCTCGACTTCATACGCCACCTTGCCGATGGAGAGGGGGAACACGCCGACTGTCTCACGGCACCGCCCTCGTTCACGATCGCCATCGGGGAGTCGGAACGGCGGCGCGTGGAAGCCCTTATTAACGAGCATGCGGCGCTTCTGACGGCGAGTGAAGAGTGTGGAGATAATCGGATTGAATCAGACGGGAGGCAAAAACCGGGAAGGCGTTTTGTGGCGGTCAACCCGGTCGCCTTCTGGGAGACAAAACTCTGGGAGGAAGAGAAGTTTGCCGAACTTTGTGACCGGATCCACCGGGAACTGGGGATTGGTGTGATCCTGACGGGGGGTGCGGCTGATCCGCTCGACAGGATCCGGGCGCTGATGACAACGGAGGCCATAAATCTCGGCGGACAGACGACGCTCCGGGAACTCGCCTGCCTCTACCGACAGGCGGCCCTCGTCATCACGACCGACTCCGGTCCCATGCACCTTGCCGCGGGGGTGGGAACCCCTGTCATCGCCCTCTTCGGGCCGACCGACCCCGCGCGGACGGGTCCTTACGGCACCGGCCACCGGGTCATCCGTCGCGGATTGGATTGTATGCCCTGCTTCCGGAAGCGGTGCGAAACAAGAAATTGTATGAGGGAGATCGCCGTAGACGAGGTTTTTACGGCGACAAAGGAAATGCTGGCGGGCATTGGAAGGAATGAATGATGGGAGTCAGTAAGGAACTGCTGGAGATATTGGCGTGCCCGAAGTGCAAGGGTGAGTTGCGCTTGAATCAGACGGAAGACGGCCTTATCTGCGAGAGGTGCCGTCTGCTCTATGAGATCCGGGACGAGATCCCGATCATGCTCATCGACGAGGCGAAGCATCTTGACGCATAACCGGCAACTTCGGTCGGAGACAAACGGCATTTAAAGAATGCTTGCGGTATCCTGCGGCAGGTATTCGGGAACGATTGCACGGAGCGTCTGCTTGATCGCCGGGGCATCGAAACGATCGGCCGCCAAGGACAACTCCGCAAGTTGCGCATCCAGCAAGGCATCCTGCTCCCGCTTGGATGGGGGGAAACCGGCCGGAGAGTCGGTGCGAAGGACCATGATCTTGTCGTGTTTCGTCGGAACAATCCCTTCCCCAACCGTGATCAGTTCCTCGTAGAGTTTTTCGCCGTGCCGGAGGCCGGTAAAAATGATCTTCACATCCGTATCGGGCTCCCGGCCGGAGAGTCGTATCAGATCCCTTGCCATATCAACAATCTTCACCGGTGTCCCCATTTTTAAAATAAAAATTTCTCCCCCCTGCCCCATCCCCCCCGCCTGGAGGATCAACTGCGCTGCTTCGGGGATCGTCATGAAAAACCGCCTCACCTCGGGATGGGTGACCGTAACGGGTCCCCCCTGCTCGATCTGATTCCGGAACACCGGAATGACGGATCCTGAAGAGCCTACCACATTGCCGAACCGTACGGCCATGAAGCGGGTGCCCGTTCCCTGCAGGCCATGCAGGAGCAGTTCCGTCACCCGTTTGCTTGCTCCCATGACGTTCGTCGGTCGGACGGCCTTGTCCGTAGAAACGAGGACGAACCGTTCCGTCCCATGCTTCCGGGCCGCCTCCATGATGACGCGACTGCCAATGATATTGTTAAACACCGCCTCCCAGGGATTCTTTTCGAGCATGGGCACATGTTTGTAAGCCGCCGCATGAAAAACCACTTGGGGACGGTATTTTTCAAAAACGGCCGTCATGAGCTTTTCATCCTGGATGCGGCCCAGTACCGCCCGGCATCGATCGCCGTGCGGCTCGTTGTGAAGCTCCATCTCGATATGAAAAAGGTTTGCCTCGTTCGCATCCACCAGAATCAGGGTCTGCGGTTGGAAACGAACAATCTGCCGGCACAGCTCAGCCCCGATCGACCCCCCGCAACCGGTGACCAGGACGGTTTTACCGTTGAGATAGCCCCGGATTTCCCCCATGTCGAGCTGCACGGGGGTGCGTCCCAGGAGATCCTCATAATTGACGTCCCGCAAGGTCTTGATGCTGACCCGACCGTCAATGATTTCGCCAATTCCAGGCAGGGTCTTGTAGGCGATCTGGCAAGCCTTGCAGACCGTGACGATACGGCGTATCTGATCGCCCGTGGCGGAAGGAATGGCGATCAGGATCTCCTTGACATCATGGTTTTCCACTATACTGGTAATTTCATGCAATGATCCGAGAACCGGTATGCCGTGGATCGATCTGCCGTGCTTCCTCCGATCGTCATCGATAAAACCGACCACCGAGTAACGGAGATGATCGTTCTCGATGATCTCCCGCAGGATCTTCTCTCCCGCGGACCCGGCGCCGACGATGAGAATTCGTTTCCGCTGGGTGGCAGGGAAAAAGGCGCCTTGGCTCTCCCGTTCCCGCATCGTAAAAAAAGAGCGGATGGCCATGCGCAGACCGCCGGTGAACAGGAACGTGAGCCCTCCGTCCATCAGGACGACAGCCCGGGAATACCCTCCCTCAAATCGATAAAATATAAAGATGAAAGCCATGATCAGGAGCGTCGAGGTTGCTGAAGCCTGCAGAAGTCGCCAGAAATCCCTGGTGCTCGTATAGCGCCACATGCCTTTATAGAGACCGAACAGGAAGAAGATGCAGAGCTTCACCAGGAGTATCGGAATCCAGATTGTCCTGAGCTGTTGCGCAAAGAAGGCGTCCAGAGAGAACTCGAACCGGAAGAGATAGGCGAGGACGAGGGCCCCTGCGAAGAGGATGGCATCACCGAGGAGCATCAGATAAAAATAGGGATTTTTCAAATGCATCTTCATGGCGTAGTCACGTCCTCGTTTTTCGGGCCGTGGAGGATGAAGTCTCCTGCTTATTCGCGATTTTCCGGACATGGACCGTCAGAAGCGTGAAGCCGATGAAACACATCGTCAGGAAAATCAGCACAGTCCGTACCCCCCAGGGATAAGCGATCAGGACGCCGGCGCCGACGGCCAGTTGCGCGGCCCCATACGCTGTGGAGATCTTCCCATGGGCGATACCGAACTCATTGACCAGCAACTGGTATAAATGGCGGCGGTGAGACCGGGTAAGATTTTCGCGGTTCTGGATGCGGACGACCAAGGTCGTCAATGCATCCGCATAAAAGGGGAAAAGCAGTGCAGCGAAACAGACCATCTCCAGGTAATTCCGGGAAAGCGTCACGACCAGGCCGGCAAAGACGAACCCCAGGAGGATGCTGCCTACATCCCCCATGAAGACGCGGGCCCGGGGCATGTTAAACGGAAGATATCCCAGACAGGCCAGGGAAACGCATACCGAGAGCAGCGACAGGGATGTCTGAAGGGCATCCGTAGCCGGACGATACAGGGTATAGACTCCCAGCAGACCGAAGCCGATTACCCCACTGAGACCGGCAATGCCGTTGATGCCATCCATAAAATTGTAGAAGTTCGCCGTCCCGATCAGGAAAATGAATATCAACGGCAGGATCAGAAAGAATATAAACGGAGAAAACCCAAAGTTCGACAAGGCATAAAGGGCGGCCATGCGGGGCAGCATGGGGAACAGGAGTATGCACGTGGAGATGCATTGGACGACGAGACGGAATTTTATCGAGATCCGGAAATAATCCCCAAAAAAGCTCACGGCGGAGATAAGGATCGCGGCAAACAGGAAGGTCGTCGGAATCCGTAGCGTGAGACCCGCCATGATAAAGGCCGCCAGTATCCCCACGCCCCCGCCGCGGGGCGTCGGAATTGTATGGGAACTGCGCTCGTTCGGGATATCCAGCAGACTTTCGCGGAACACCATGCCGGCCATGAGCCATGCACCCGCAGCTCCCAAAGCCGCACAACTGAGAAAGAGAAGCGGTATCCGGTATTGGGCGACCAGCTCGACCATCCGGACGAACAGTGACGTCAAGTCATTCATCATATAACCACCAAGTTCTTCATAAATCGCCGGACTGCCGCATCTCGGCCACCGTCTCCCGCCAGCCCGACACGAGATCGTACCGGGGGACAAAACCTAACTGCTCGCAAAAACGTCGACCGTCCACGGCCGCATCCTCGGTATATTTATCGATCGTCGCCCGTACCACGGGCGAGGAGAGGCCGCAGAGTTGGGCGCCATCCTCCAGGATTCCGGCCAGTCCGCGGATGATGTTCACCGGCAGCGTCAGAAGCGGCGGCCTACGGCCGAGAGCATCGCAGAGGATCCCGATGACGGCGTTCATGGTGTGAATCTGTCCGTCGGTCACGTTGAAAATCCGGCCGGCCGCGTCCGGATGGACGGCGGCCAGCACAGCCGCCCGGCCTACATCCTTGTCATACACCAGGGTTCGGCGGTTGGTCCCCGGGCCGATGGGCGCGAAACGACCCCGGGCAAGGGCGATGAGGAGGCGCCGGTAATTCCCCCTGATCCGGCCTCCGTAGACGGCGCCGAGGCGCAACACAGTCCCCAACGGCCGGCCGTCGGCCCGCTTCGCCGCCAGGACGATTCTCTCCGCGGCGAGTTTGGTTTGCGCGTAAAACGAATCGGGACGGGACGGTGAATCTTCCGTCAGGATGCCTCCTGCGGAATCGCCATAGACGGCAATCGTGCTGAAAAACACCATGCGCACGACGCCGGCCTGCCGGGCCGCCTCAACAACGGTGGCAGTGCCGCCGACATTGATCCGCTCGTACTCCGGTTGCAGGGAAGGAGGCGGGTTGACGATATGCAACAGCGCGGCCAGATGGATGACCACATCGATTCCCTGCATCGCAGTATGAATGACGGAGTGATCGGTTATATCACCGAGTTGCGTTTCGATACCCTCCGGCCACAGCCCCCGTGAGGGAGGACCAAGGGAAAGGGTCCTGATCCCATAGCCGGCCTCGACAAGCGACCCCACTACCCGCGGCCCTACGGCGCCCGTCGCTCCCGTCACCAGAATGCGCAGCGGATGATTCATCAACAAAAACGGCTCCTCAGACCGCCCGAACTGCTGAAAAACGAGCAGCGCTCTTTTCATGCCGGCATCACTGCGTCCCGCATCCGGGTGTACTGGATAAGCTTGGAGAGAAGGCGGAATGTCAGCGTCCATGGCAGCGGTTTCAAATTATTCACCTGCCAGGATAGATTCGCCATCCGTACCGTTGCCAACCGGCTTTTGAGGGAGGCGTTACTGGCCCCACCCGAACGCATATGGACCAAAACCTCCGGAATATAGGTCGTCGATACCCCGTATTTCAACAGTAATCTCAATGTCAGTTCATAATCGGCTGCCGTACCCAAAGAGAGGTTGAAGTTGCCATATTTTTCATACACCGAGCGTCGCACAAAAAATGTCGGATGCGGCGGCATCCAACCCTGGTAAAAGTTACGGGGGTTATGGTTGCCCGATCGCCAGTAGCGGGTGATCCGGCTGACATTCGCCGGGTCGACATAAACCAAATCGCCGTAACAGGTATGGATGCTTTCGTCTTCAAAAACACGGGCCACCTTCTTTAAGACATGAGGATGCGCATAAAAATCATCCGAATTGAGAATACCGATAACGTCCCCGGTCGCAAGGGAGATCCCTTTGTTCATCGCGTCGTAGATCCCGTGATCCGGTTCGGAAATTAGTTTATCGATCCGGTCGGCATGGCGAAAGATAATCGGCAGTGTCGCATCGGACGAATTGCCGTCTACAATGATGTGTTCCAGATCGGGATAACCTTGCGACGTCACGGAAAGAATGGCGTTTTCTATCGTGACGGCGCTATTCCACGTTGCGGTAATAATAGATATCTTCATTTTTCTAAGGTCTCTCATCAATATAAACGAGGCCAGCGATGATTGATTATCACGAAACAGCATCTGTTTCGGTTTTTTTGAAATCCTGAGGGGATTTATACCACAGATATAGAGTTGAAGCGATGCCGATAGTGAAAGACCAGACGAGAAAAACGGCCCGGTCAATAACAGCGGCGAGTGAACCGACATTAAAATCAATGCCGAGCGCAACGGCGCCGAGCGCCAGGGCAAGCTCACGCAGGCCAAGAGAACCTGGGGTAATGCCGAGAAACATCGTAACATAGGCGACGGCGCCAAGGACAAGGTAGCCTGCAGGATGAACGTTTTGGCCCATACTATGATAAATGATAGCGAGTTGAACGGAAGAGCTCAAAAAACAACCTGTGGCCAAAAGCATATTAACACACAGATCGAATTTGTTTTCGGTCATCATCTTGCGTCCTTGGGCTAAATTGTGAAGGGTACTAGTCAGTTTGTTTGTGCCTTTAATAGCCGGCAATGGGATAAAGATGAGGGCGATGGAGAAGATAAGGACCGCTAAGAAGATGACGGCAAGAAGAAAAGTTTCGTATCGATTCAGGCCATATACAGTCAGGAGGACAATCAATCCAACAAATGCAGCAGCCATTGTCATCAGGATTAACAGGTAAATAAAGAGCACCGTAAAATGAGCGTAAATGAGGCCGTAATGACGTTTGAGGTAATTGGCACGGTAAAGCGTGCCGAATTTCATCGGCATGTAGTTGAGCAGGATCGTGGCATTATGTAGATGAAACATTTCCCCGAATCCAGGCCTGATGCCGAAGGTAGCCATCAGGTGCTGAATCGTATAAGAGCCGACGACGACGCCCACTGTCATGGTGACAAACAAATAGATAATCGTGGATAGTTTCAGATTTACCAGGCCTTTGACACTATCCCAGTGTTTAGCAAGATACCACAGCAACAGACCGATTATCACGATGCCGAGAAAATTTTTAAGCCAGCGAGTCATTTTCCATCTTTACCGGTTTCTTCATGATTTCGGACCAGTCTATTCTGACATGCCAATCCGCGACGTCTTCTGCTCTTTTTGGGGTCGCCATCTTTTTCATTTTTTATAACAATCAGATGATGGTCTGTAAATAATCCGCCAGCCGATAATCCAAACTCGTGATTTAACCAATCCGCCCTACCGATCATTTTCCGTCGTATCCGCTCAAAAAATCTGAATATCGCTGGCGAGATAAAGAAAATAATTTGAGAGATACATAGCATTAATTTCCAACCAAATGAACATTTCAAATAGGAAAAGCGAAACTGCAATGGATTGGTCAAACCAACCTGTTTACAGTAACAAGCAAAGTATTTAAAGCTTGGAAAGGTCAAATGCTCTGAAATACTGTTGTACCAAAACTTGGCTTTAAATATTTTTTTCCAGAAAATGCAATCTGGGTTGCCTGTGGAAATAATTAATAATCCATTTTCATTCACATGCCGCAGTGCGTTTCCTATAAATTCATTGACATCGGTCACATGCTCTATGACATCTATCGCAACTACAATATCGAACCGCTGATCTGGATTGATCTGCGTGCATGTTTTTCCGAGAATATTTACGCCGTTCGATTGAGCAATCAGTGATGCAGAACCTGATGGCTCTATACCAAATTTTTCGAATCTCGCCGGCAGACTCTTAAGAAATAACCCTGAATAGCACCCGATATCCAGAATTTTTCCTCCAGCTATTTTGGATAATAAACCACTAATTATATTGAAATCATTCCGTTTATCCTGATACCATTCCCATAGTGTATCAGACGCATTTTGATATAAGTCTATGTATTCAGCTTGAGAAAGTATTGGTGATCTGAATAATGAATTGCAATCCAGACAATGCATCAGATATCCGCCATTGATGGAAGGCGTAATGGACTGACCGGCAAACTCTCCACAATCAGGTATTTTGCCGAGATTTTTGATGCTGGAACTTCCACATAGGCGACAAGGAATTTCATTCAATAGAGTTTCCAACCCCACTTTTGAAAGTATTTCAGGCCGCTCAGGATAAAAACCATTGTCATTTTAATCCTTTTCTGCGAGGCACGCTGCCAGAGGTGGGTAATATGAACAAAAGGATAATAAAGCGTTTTATACCCCATGGCCTGAATTTTTCTCGATAGATCAGCGTCTTCAAAGTACATGAAAATCCTTGAGTCGAAACCACCTACTTTCTTGAGCACCGTCGTTCGACAGAACATGAATGCCCCCGTCATGAACGGTACCTCGCATATACGATCGTATCCGTGATCCTTCATTTCATAGTGATCCAGCCTTTTTTTAAAATATTTCAAACCTACACCGCTATAAAAACGCCTCAAAAAGAGATCGAGCAGGACCGGATTTCGTTTATTCAAACATTGAAGTGTCTGGTCTTCATTTAAAACACGCGGGCTGATCATGCCAACATCGGGATGAGTGTCCATATATTCGATCAGCTCCTCAAGAACCCCTTTAGACATGATCACATCGGGATTTAATATGAGATAGTAGCGGCTCGGTTCGCAGCGAGACAAACACCAGTTATGCGCTTTGCCGTAGCCGAAATTTTGTCCCGCGTAGTGATAGAAAACAGGGGCGCCTTCAAGGATTGATTGATGAAGCGGTGTCGGCGAATTGTCTATGATATAAAGTTTGACGTTCAGGCTTGTGTCGAGGAAACTTCTCACGACATTTTGGATCATCGCTTGGGGATTCTTATATAAAACGACTGAGGCGATACAATCAAGGGGCTTTCCCCGGGAAGCCAGTCTGAGAATTTTCATTCCCTGTTACCCCATATATCCTTTCGATATTTTCACCTTAGGAAACAGCAAAAGCGACCTCTGGAATGTGATATGAGTTAAGACGAAAGCCCAGATCTATTTTTTGCTACTCTCATATACGCGTTGTGCAGACCGGAGATCGGCAAGACCTTTTCGGATCTCCTCCGGGTCCACATATTTACGAACATCGGTGTTGGAGTATTTGACAAAACCGCACCATAGGCCGGCGTGGCGGAACCGGAAAAGGTCAGAACCACGAAGAGATAACCAAGGATCACAAACAGCAGAAGGGGCATTCCTTTTCCCCCTATCAGGGGGAGCTCAGTCTCACCAAGTCCGTAGATGACTCGCTTTTGCCAGCTTTTCGTAATTTAAGATGAATGCCAAGACAACGATAGCGCCAAACGCAAGACAGAAGGGGCAGAAGACGTCCTCTCTGAATTGAAAGGCAACAAGATACACTTCCACACCGATCCCCGAAGCCAACAGGATGCGGACCAGGGCCATTTGCTTCAACAAAGTGAGGGCAATGATCGCCAGCATATACCCGATGCCTATGTATTTCAGATCGATTCCAAAGATATCACCCTTCAGATAGGAGCAGGATGTGTCGCAAACAGAGTAGAAAAACATCAAGACAATGCCGATCAAAGCCAGAGCACTCGTCATGATGTCTCTGTGATTTCTGATTTTCGCCCATAGGTTCATATCGATGTTTACCTATTGCCCTCGGTCCGGACTTATCTAAATCGATTCACACCAAAAAGCGCGTCAGACACATGGACTATTCAGATCCCTTTTCTTTTCAATGATCCCCTTTACCTTACAAGCCTTGAATGCCGCCCGATAACCGCGGTGCAGCAGACCCAGTGTGGTGGCATCCAACTCGATACCGTAGGCCAATTTCAGATTGGCGATCTCGTCAAGGCGCCCGGCCGATTTGATGATCTTTTCATATTGCCCATCGACTTTCTGCCAAATGCTGTCTGCGTCCCCGGTCTCGGTCCAATGGACGATCTCCGGCACCGGATGCAAACGGCTGAATACATAGTTTGAGTTTCCCTGGCGCTCGAGGCGGCGGCAAAAGCCGGCGAAATCGATATCGCGGACCATGACCGATACCGCCTGCTCATTATAGACGACCCGCAAACCCTGCTTGGCCAGGCGGTAACCAAGCTCAATGTCCTCACAACCGAATCGAAAAACAGGATTGAATATGCCGTGCTCCAGCAGAAGAGAGCGCTTGCAGGAAGAACGCCCCCCCCAAAAATATGTATAATCCAGGAGTTCTCCGGGCTTCAGGCTGACGTAGGAAAACAGAAAACAACCGACCTCGACCACAAAATGCATCAAGGGTTTGGCGGCGATCTCCGGACTGAGACGGGTATGGCCAAGAACCGCGTATTGGTCCGCCGGATATTCCCGATGGGTCTTCACGTGCTCCTCGAGCAAGGTTTCGGTCGCCACATCGTCGTCGTCGAGGAACAAAACAAAGTCACCGCGTGAGGCAAACAGGCCATGGTTCTTGGCCGCCGCCAGGCCCGCATTTTTTTGAAAGAGGGAGCGCAGGGGCAGCTTGCCCTCGAAGGAACGGACGATGCCCTCGGTGTCGTCCGTTGATCCATCGTTAATGACGACGATCTCGAACTGCTCGCGGGGCAAAGACTGCCGGCACAAACTCTCCAGCATCTTGGCCAGCAATTCCGCCCGATTATAGGTGCAGACCACGGCACTCAACAGTGGGGCGGCGGTTCCCGCCAACAACGGCTGTGGATAAAGGTCAGACATAGGACTCCACGATGAAAAAAGCATCCTTTTTTGACAGGTGGGGCCGTTGGGCAAGGAAACGACCCATGGCCGCGTTGGCCGCGTTGTAATCGTAGTACATCACCGGCGGGCGCAGGTTATGGGCAACGGCCACCGCATCCACAACCCCCATGTGAAGCCCTTGATCCAGAGCCAGACGCGGCCAAACGAAGTCATAGCCCCAACCCATGGGACTGCATTCGTCGAAAGGCAAAAAGGCCTTAAAAGCACTGCGATGAAGGGAAAACAACGGCCCTATCTCCACGAAACGGGTACGCCGGGCGGCAATACCGTCCAACCGTTCAACGAAAGGATGGTCGATATAACTATCATGGGTGCGCGCCGGCTGTGCGACGGCGAGATTATACTGCCCAACCAGGGAAAGATAATCATCCACGAAGCCCTCGGGCAGCAAGATATCATCATCGACCACCAGCAGATATTCGTAGGCGGCCAGATTGATGTCTGCCAAGAGCCGGTTGAGGAGAACAAACTTTGGCACCGGTTTTTTCTGATGCCAGGCCGTCAGCGCCTGCAAATCAGGATCGGGTGCGGCTTTCCCCAAGGCGATCCAGCGCTGATCCACCGCCCAATCACGGCTCTTTTGCAACTCCGCCAGGATCCTGGGGGCATAATTTTCCTTGCCGGTGAGATACACACCAAGAACCAAAATATCGTTCGGCATTGTTCTCCTCGATCGGCGGCCGGGCAGCGGCCTGCTTCGCCAGACGTTGTCCTATGCCCCTTCGCCCTTATGCAGCACTCTGCTGCCGGATTTCCCTGGCCGCCTCCGGCAGGGGAAACATCGCAGCCAGACGCCGCCGCGTCGCCGCCAACGAATAATTTTCCTGCAAATGGGCCAGGGCGTTGACTGACAACCGGTGCCAAAGATCGGACTCGAAATAGAGCCTGATCACCGCATCGGCAAAGGCTCTGGGCGTATCGGCAAGCAACATGTGCTGCCCATCCACCAGTCCCATACCTTCCGCACCGATAGTGGTCGTCACCACCGGCAGGCCATAGGCGATGCTCTGGCCGATCTTCCCCTTCATGCCGGCTCCATAACGCAGCGGTGCCACAAACACCCGGCAGGAGGAAAAATAGGGCTGCACGTCGGCGATGTAACCCAGCGGTTCGATATGCTCGGAGCGCATCGCTTTGATAAATCCGGGCATATTGCTGCCGACGATATAGAAGACAATATCCGGGATGACCTCAACCACCAGAGGAAGGATCTGGTCCACGAAATAGCGCACTGCATCCTCGTTGGGCTTGTGCCAGAACCCGCCGATGAACATCAATCCTTTGCGTTGTGCAAACGGGGTAGCCAAAGGCTGCAGATCATGGATGTTGGGCAGGATTTCCACCCGGGCATCCGGCTGCTCTTCCAGCAGGCGCGCCTTTTCCTCCGGTGTGATGGCCAAAGCCATATCGGAGCAGGCGGTGTTGAACAGTTCAATCCGCCGATAATGGGCGACCTGCTCCTTGAGATTGCAGTCCCCGGAAATCTCCATCTCCCGCTCAAACCTCACCCAATGAAGATCCACTGTATCAAAAGCAACCTCAGCATTCAACGCGAAGGCCCGCACTGCAGGAAGATAACGGAAGGCAATATCGGGCCGCGACAGGATGACGTAGCGGTATTTCCCGCCATGCTTCCCCAGATGCTCCAGGATAGTGGAATAGCCCTGCAAGGTTTCGATGCCCTGCCCCTCCAGTTGCTGACGGTAGCTGTTCTGCTCTTCACCGTTATCCGCGGCAAAGGTGAGGCGAAACCCTTGTTCTTTCAGCAGAAGCAGGATTCCGGACATGCGCACCGACCCCGAATCCTTGTCCGGGCTTGGAAAATAGCAATCCGCCACCAAGAACCAGGGCTGCGACGAATCATACCGGCCGGCGCTCTCAGCCATACCCAATAAAGGATTCCAGTCCTGTATCAGACTTACCGCGGTGTCTGTATCCATCAGGGTTTGCCGTTTCAGATAGGCCGCTTTGAGCTGCACCTTGGCCTTCAATGGCAACGGTATCCGGTGAGACATCCGGCGCGCAAAGTGCTGGAACCAAGACCTGAGCCAGTTCATGTTACCGCGCACCTTACCACGCACCTTGCGCAGCATGACTTTGGTGGCCCGCAACGGCATGGTCACCCGCCAGGACGTCGATTGGTAGAGTTCCGCCAGTTGCACGTCACGACGGGCCACCTCATCCCGGATTCCGGCCAAAGCCTGCTCCGCCTCGACCAGTTGCATGTCACGACGGGCCACCTCATCCCGGATGCCGGCCAAGACCTGCTCCGCTTCGACCAAGGATTGCCGGAGTTGCTCATTCTGTTGCTGAGTGGTCTTCAGTTGGGCCTGTGAAATGGCCAAATTGGCCTGATCACGTTTCACCTGCTCGTACAAGGCTTTTTCCCGTTGCAGGGCGGTCTTCAGTTGGTCCTGCGAAATGGCCAAATTGGCCTGATCACGTTTCTCCTGCTCATACAAGGTTTTTTCCCGTTGCAGGGCGTCTTGCAAGATTTTACTTTCAGACTCCACGTTTTCCCGCAGATGCTCCACGTTTTCCCGCAGATGCTCCACGTTTTCCCGCAGGCACAGGCGCTCCGCTGCGAGTTCCTTGGAACGGTGCATATATACTACTCGTTCCCCCAAGCTGAAAAAATACTGCTCCAAGACATTGCGCCCGGCGGTATCCATGGAAAACCAATCTTTGACGGAGCTGTCGATTGCTGCCCCCACTCCGATCAAACCCAGGCCATGGCTGAAACGGAATTCCATAGCCGGATATCGGGCTGCCAATTCCTCCCACAGACGCCGCACGCCAAAGTCCCTTTCCCGCACAACGGTGTCGTGAAACAATATCAGGCCTCGATTACTCATCTTGGGCAGCCAGCTCTCAAAATCATGCCTGACCGCCTCGTAAGTATGCAGACCATCGATATGCAGCAGATCGATTGAGCCATCGGAAAAGTGTGTCAGGGCCTGATCAAAGGTGGAGCGGATGAGTGTGGAAAACCGGCCAAAGCGCGGATCATGCCACTCCTTCAATTGATCGTAAACGGAGGAATCGTACCATCCCGCATGCTCGTCACCCAGCCAGGTGTCTACCGACCAACAACTGGTGGGTAACTCCAGGGTACTCACCGCCTGACAGAAGGCACAATAGGAATCGCCCATGTGGGTGCCCAGTTCCACGAAAACCCGCGGTCGGTGCAGGTCTATCAGGACGAAGGCGAGGGGAATCAGACCATGCCAGGAAGAAGCATCGGTGAGACGTTCCGGCATCTGGTAGGCGATGGGAACAGACAAAGGGGAAAAACTCATATCGCCATCATTACCGCCATTGAGTACTTGCTTTTGCATAAGATGACGATATAAAAAAGCGGTCTTGTATGTCAAGATGATTTTGTCACAACATAATTGTGTCGAAAAAAGAAGCGATGGCCAAAATTCAATTGACACGCTAGATCGTTGTTGATATATCGTCATTGCGAAAATGCAATGCCTTTTCCATTCAGTTCAATCTTTCCTGGGTCTTGCGGAAAATCCATCATAACGAGGTAATTGCAAAAGTCGAAATTAAGCTGAATTTGGAGTCGCCGGTACATGAAGGGCGGGTATGACCCGAACCTTGATTTTACTATCAACCGGGGGGCGACAGCCATCCACAATAATTTACATAAATCATTGAAAATAGAAGAAGAGTGTGCTAAATTCCGCTTTGAATTCCGATGAATAAAATAAGGAGGTAAGCGGTAAGGAATGAGCCCCCTTTTCGACATATGGCATAGCATACAGCACACTCTTTTCCCTTGGCTGGAAAACGAACTGGATCCTCTGACAGAAAAGCAGCAGGAGTTTATCCGGGTGATCGAACTGGCAGAAGTTCAGAAACATATGAGCCCGTATCGGTGGCAAGGGGTCGGGCGCAAGCGGGACGATCGGCTGGCCATTTTGGAGGCTTTCGTGGCCAAGTCGGTTTACAATTTTCCGACTACGAAAATGTTGATTGCTTACCTATGCCTGGGTCAAGCGTCCGCTTACCATCCGGCAGCGGGAGGAGATGAGACTGGAATTGGAGATCCGCGCTGCTCATAAACGGACGCGTCAGACATATGGTCCGGAGCGCTTACAGCGAGATTTGGCAGATAACGGCGTTGTCGTGGG
>JAPLJX010000128.1 GCA_026388375.1 Deltaproteobacteria bacterium | reverse complement strand
TACGAGGCATTGCGGCATTACAGCCGGCGCGACCTGACCTTCCGCTTCGTCTCCAACATCGACGGCACCGACTTCGCCGAGGCCACCCGCGACCTCGACGCCGAGGAGACACTGTTCATCGTCTCGTCGAAGACCTTTACGACGCTCGAGACGATGACCAACGCGCGCACGGCCCGCGACTGGGCCCTCAAGACGTTGAAACATCCCGCTGCTGTTGCACGGCATTTTGTCGCGGTATCGACCAACGTCGGGGAAGTGGCTAAGTTCGGCATCGACACCGCAAATATGTTTGAGTTTTGGGACTGGCTCGGCGGGCGGTACTCCATGGCCTCGGCGATCGGCCTTTCGACGATGATCGCCATCGGCCCCGAAAATTTCCGCGCCATGCTCGACGGTTTCCACCAGATGGACGAGCATTTCCGCACCGCCCCTTTCGAGCGCAACTTGCCGGTGCTCATGGGGCTTTTGGGCCTCTGGTACAACAACTTCTTCGGTGCCGAGACCCTGGCGGTTCTTCCGTATGAGCAGTACTTGAAGCGCTTCCCGGCCTAATTCATCAGGGGACCAAGCTCATCCCCTGCGACTTCATTGGGTTTGTTCAGCCGCTTAACCCTCTCGGCCTCCACCACGACGTGCTTGTGGCCAACGTGTTTGCCCAGTCAGAGGCGCTGGCCTTTGGCAAAACGCCGCAGGAGGTCCGAGCCGAGGGCACGCCGGCATGGCTGGCGCCGCACCGAACCTTCGAAGGTAACCGCCCGTCCAGCACGATCCTCCTGGAACGGCTGACTCCGGCGGCGCTGGGGAAGCTCGTCGCAATGTACGAACACAGCGTCTTCACGCAAGGCGCCATTTGGGACATTGACTCATTTGACCAATGGGGGGTAGAATTGGGGAAGGCGCTTGCCGCGCGCATCATCCCCGAACTTGAGACCGGGGCCGAGTGCCAGCTCAAGCACGATAGTTCAACCAACACCCTGATCCGGCGCTACCGGAGATCCAAGGAGCTGTTGCATGGGTGATAAAACCAGTCCTTCGAACCTCGGCGCGGTGATCGCGGTGCGCGGCAGTGTCGTAGATATACGGTTCGATGCACATTTGCCGCCCATCTACTCGTTGCTGCATGCGAAGGAGGGGGAAATTGCCATCGAGGTTTTAGCACAACTGGACGCGCATCGTGTGCGTGGAATCGCGCTGACCCCCACCCAAGGCCTCGCCCGCGGCATCGGGGTTAAAGACACGGGCGGACCACTTATGGCGCCGGTCGGCAAGGGAATTCTCTCACGAATGTTCGACGTTTTCGGAAACGCCATCGACCGCCAAGAGGCGCCGACGGATGTCCAATGGCGCACAGTCCATCGAGCCCCACCAGCGTTAGCACGGCGTTCCACAAAATCCGAGATCTTCGAGACGGGGATCAAGGTCATCGATGTGCTGGTGCCGCTGGAGCGCGGCGGCAAAGCGGGCCTGTTCGGCGGGGCGGGCGTGGGCAAGACGGTATTGCTCACCGAAATGATTCACAACATGATCGGACACCAGAAGGGCGTAAGCATTTTTTGCGGGATAGGCGAGCGGTGTCGCGAAGGCGAGGAACTTTACCGTGATATGAAGGAGGCAGGCGTACTGCCGAACATGGTGATGGTATTCGGACAGATGAACGAGCCGCCGGGCAGCCGGTTCCGCGTGGGCCACGCGGCGCTGACGATGGCCGAGTATTTCCGGGACGATGAGCATCGCGACGTATTGCTGCTGATCGATAATATTTTCCGCTTCATTCAGGCCGGCATGGAGGTGTCCGGCTTGATGGGACAGATGCCGTCGCGTCTGGGCTATCAGCCGACCATGGGCACGGAGTTGTCGCGGCTGGAGGAGCGCATCGCCAACACCGACGCCGGAGCCATCACGTCCATTCAGGCAGTGTATGTGCCGGCGGACGATTTGACCGACCCGGCGGCGGTACACACGTTTTCGCATCTCTCGGCATCCATCGTGCTTTCACGCAAGCGGGCGAGTGAAGGACTTTACCCGGCTATCGATCTGCTGCAATCCAGCTCCAAAATGGCCACGCCCGGCATCGTCGGCGAACGACATTATCTCCTGGCGCAGGAAATCAGGCGGACGCTCGCGCAGTATGAAGATCTCAAGGACGTAATCGCCATGCTCGGCCTGGAGCAACTGTCGCCGGACGACCGCAAGGTGGTCGCCCGCGCCCGGCGGCTGGAACGATTCCTCACGCAGCCGTTTTTCGCCACCGAGCAGTTTAGCGGCATCAAGGGAAAACTCGTCAGCCTCAAAGACGCGCTCGATGGCTGCGAACGCATCCTGCGCGATGAATTCAAAGACTACCCGGAGCGCGCGCTCTACATGATCGGGGCGATTGACGAGGCAAAGAAAAAGGCCCCGTCCGACAAACCGGCAGCCAAGGCCGAACCCGGGGCCAAACCTGCGGCGAAGGCCGACCCGAAGCCCGCCGCCGATTCCAAGCCCAAAACCGGGTCCGAACCGCAACCGAAGCCAGAGCCGAAATCTAAACCGGAGGTCGAACATGCAGCAGCCGACACTCATGCGTCTTAAGGTTCTCCTGCCGTTCCGAATCTTCACCGAGAAAACCGGCGTTTCGCGCATCGTTGCAGAGACCCGCGAGGGGTCGTTCGGACTCTTGCCACACCGGCTGGACTGCATCGCGGCGCTCGCGCCCGGGATTCTGATCTACGAAAACGAAGCAGAGGGTGAGGTTTACGCGGCCGTGGATGAAGGGGTGCTGGTCAAGGCCGGCTTGGACGTGCTCGTCTCCGTGCGCAACGCAATTGGCGGAACGGACCTCGGCCAACTGCGTGAAACGGTGGAGCGGGAGTTTCTGAACCTGAACGAACGGGAGCAGAGCGTCCGCTCGGTGATGGCGAAAATGGAGAGCGGTTTCATCCGCCGCTTGGCGGAGTTTCATCATGAGTGAACCATCGGAAAACAAGAGCACGGAAGACCGGACTGCTTTCAGTCGGGAGGTTGGCGCGAAGGCGGCGCGCAAGCTCAAGGCGCGACGTAACCCCACGCCGGGCGTCTGGTTTGGCCTCGGCATGATGGGGCTTATCGGCTGGTCGGTGGTGGTTCCGACGCTGCTCGGCGCGGCGCTCGGTATCTGGCTGGACCATCGCCATCCGGGAGGCCATTCCTGGACGCTGGCGCTGCTGGTGGCCGGCCTCGCGATCGGCTGTTTTAATGCGTGGCATTGGGTTGCCAAGGAAGACAAGGCCATGCGGGATGAGCAGGAGGACAATGATGAATGAAACTTTGAATCTGGTTCTGGCGTCGGTGGCGGGCGTCTTGCTCGGTGCGCTGTTCTTCGGCGGCCTTTGGTGGACGGTTCAGAAAAAGCTTTCATCCAAACGGTCGGCGCTTTGGTTCTTCGGCAGCCTGCTGCTGCGGATGAGCATTGCCCTGGCCGGATTTTACTTTGTTTCCGGCGGTCATTGGAAGCGGCTGCTCGCGTGTCTCCTTGGATTTATCATGGCGCGCCTTATCATCATACGGATCACCCGGGCGATGGAAAAGCCGACTTACCTGGCACAGGAGGCCGGCCATGCGCCTTAGTCCCGACGAGATGATCTTCTGGCAACACGGTTTCCTTAAACTCAACGGCACCATTGTGTTTACGTGGGGACTGATGCTTGTACTGGCCGTCGGTTCAAAAATCATTACGCGCAAACTTTCCACGGATCTGAAACGTTCCAATTGGCAGAACCTTCTGGAAATCGTCGTCACCGGCATCGAGAAACAAATTGAAGAGGTAGGCCTGAGTCAGCCGCAGAAATATATTGGCTTTCTGGGTACGCTCTTCCTGTTCGTCGCCGCAGCCAGCCTCTGCACCATTATTCCCGGCTACGAGCCGCCGACCGGCTCGCTCTCGACCACAGTTGCGCTCGCGCTGTGCGTGTTTGTGGCGGTTCCGTTCTTCGGCATCGAGGAGCAAGGGGTGGGCGACTACCTCAAGTCCTATGTGAAGCCGACGGTCATCATGTTGCCGTTTAATATCATCAGCGAACTTTCGCGCACACTGGCCCTGGCCGTCCGTCTATTCGGCAATATGATGAGCGGGGCGATGATTATCGGTATCCTGATCACGATTACGCCCTTCCTCTTCCCGATCGTCATGACAATGCTCGGCCTGCTCACCGGCATGGTGCAGGCCTACATCTTCAGCATCCTGGCAGCGGTTTATATCGCAGCCGCCACGCGAGCTCGCAAACCGAAGCTTGAATCCGAGGCAAAACTTTGAAGCATGAACACCGACAACGAAAGGAGAACCTATGGACAGCATGACGATTATCGCGGTGGCATCCATTGTCATCGCCGGCATCACCACCGGTTTCGGCACGATGGGGCCTGCGCTGGCGGAAGGGAGGGCGGTCGCGACCGCGCTGAGTTCTCTGGCCCAGCAGCCCGACGCCTCCGCTACCATCACCCGGACCTTGTTCGTGGGCCTGGCGATGATCGAGTCCACGGCTATCTACTGCTTCGTGGTCTCGATGATTCTCATCTTCGCCAACCCGTTCTGGAACCACGTTATCGCCCAAGCCACAGGAAAGTAAAGCTATGTTAATCGATTGGTTCACAGTCGGAGCACAGGCGCTCAACTTTCTCATCCTGGTGTGGTTGATGAAGCGCTTCCTTTACAAACCCATCCTCCACGCCATCGATGAGCGGGAGAAGCGGATCGCCGCAGAACTCGCGGACGCCGACGCGAAAGAGGCCAAAGCCCAAAAGGAGCGCGACGAGTTCCAGCACAAGAACGAGGAGTTCGACCAGCAGCGCGCCACACTTTTGAACAAAGCGACGGACGAGGCGCAGGCCGAACGTCAGCGACTCCTCAACGAAGCGCGGAAGGCGGCCGACGCCTTGAGTGCCAAGCGACAGGAAACGTTGAGAAGTGAAGAGCATAACTTACATCAAGCCATCAGTCGCCGGACACAGCAGGAAGTATTCGCCATAGCACGAAAGGCGCTTACGGATCTCGCCACGACGAGTTTGGAAGAACGCCTGGTCGAGGTGTTCACTCGCCGCTTGCGGGAGATGGACGGCCAGGCGAAAGCAGGCCTCGGCGAGGCCCTTAAGACAGCGTCTGAACCCGCGTTCGTGCGAAGCGCGTTTGACCTGCCTGCGGAGCAACACGAGGCGATACAAAATGCGCTCAACGAAACCTTTTCGGCTGAAATCCACGTCCGGTTCGAGACCGCGCCAGACCTGATCAGCGGCATTGAACTCACCACAAATGGACAAAGGGTGGCGTGGAGCATCGCGGATTATCTGGCGTCGTTGGAAAAGGGCGTAGATGAACTTCTGAAAGAAAAGGACAAACCTAACGCCAAAGCCAAGACACCGTCCGATGTGACGCCGCAGATTGCCAAGCGAGCCTATGAACTCTACGAGGATCGAGGCCGCAAGGACGCTCGATCAGTTCAGGACTGGGAGAAGGCGGAGCGGGAGATTCGGAAGGATGAAGCCAAGGACGAGCCTAAGGCCGAACCCAAAGCCGAACCCAAGCCTAAAGCCAAGGACGAGCCCAAACCTAAAGAACCTAAGCCCGAAACAAAGAGCCAATGAACATGGAACCCGAGAGCCTCCAGAACGTTTTTGACAGCGCGTTTGCCGGAATAAGCCAAGTGCGGGAAGCATTCACGCCGCAACTGAAGCCGCGGGAGGTGGGCACGATTACCAGTGTCGCCACCGGTATCGCCAAGGTGTCGGGTCTTCCCGGCGTGGGCTTTGATGAATTGGTGAGGTTTCCCGGCGATGTGCTCGGCATTGCGTTCAACGTGGACTCGGATGAAATTGGCGTCGTTCTGCTTGGCGAATATTGGCATCTCCACGCGGGAGATGAAGTTCAGCGCACGGGCCGGGTCATGGACGTGGGCGTGGGCGATGGATTGCTGGGACGCGTCATCGACCCGCTCGGCCGGCCGCTCGACGGCAACGGGCCGGTAGCTTCCGGGAAGCGACTGCCCGTCGAACGCCCCGCCGCGCCCATCATGGACCGCGCGCCCGTCACGGTGCCTCTCCAGACCGGCCTCAAGGTCATCGATGCGCTCATCCCTGTTGGGCGCGGCCAGCGCGAGTTGATTCTCGGCGACCGCCAGACGGGCAAGACCGCCATTGCGATTGACACCATCCTCAACCAGCGCGACCAGAATGTCCTGTGCGTTTATTGTGCCATCAGTCAGCGCGCGTCCGCCGTCGCGAAGGCTGTGGCAACTTTGCGGGAAAAGGGCGCGATGGATTACACCGTCCTCGTCGTAACCGAGGGCAACGACCCGCCGGGTCTCGCTTACATCGCTCCTTACGCCGCGACCAGCATCGCGGAGTCTTTCATGGAAGCGGGCCGAGATGTGCTGATCGTTTACGACGACCTCACCCATCACGCGCGCGCCTACCGCGAACTCTCTCTCTTGCTGCGCCGTCCGCCCGGTCGCGAAGCGTTTCCCGGCGACATCTTTTATATCCACTCGCGGCTGCTCGAGCGTGCGACGCGCTTGCGCAAGGAACTCGGCGGCGGCTCCCTCACCGCGCTGCCCGTCATCGAAACCGAAGCGCAGGACATTTCCGCCTATATTCCGACCAACTTGATTTCCATCACGGATGGGCAGATCTACCTCTCGCCGTCGCTATTCGAATTGGGCGTGCTGCCCGCGGTCGATGTTGGGAAATCCGTTTCGCGCGTTGGCGGTAAAGCGCAACGGGCGGCCTATCGCGTGGCGGCGGGCGACCTCAAGCTCGCCTATGCGCAGTTTGAAGAACTCGAAACCTTTTCCCGGTTCGGAGCCCGCCTGGATGAAGACACCCGCAAGATCATCGAGCACGGACGGCGAATTCGATCCTGCCTCAAACAGCCTGAATCCGCCCCGGTGTCCGTGCCCGCACAAATTGCTGTGCTGCTGGCGCTGACCGCCGAACTCTTTGACCACGTGCCGCTTGACCAGATGACGGACGCCGAGCACACCCTACGCGAGGCAGCGGCGGATATCCCGGCGGAGGTGAGCGAGCGATTGGATACCGCCGACAAGTTGAGCGAGGAGGATCGCGAAACAATCATCGAAATCGCCCGCAAAGTGCTCGAAGAGTTCCAGCCCAAGTCGGAGCGGAATCAAGAGGCCAAAGAGGATACGAAACCCAAAGCCAAGCCCAAGCTGAGGTTCAATCCCGAAGCCAAACCAGATGAGCCTGAACCCGAGGAGAAGCCATGAGCGACACCACGGCGAGTCTGCGCCGAAAGATCGGCGGAGCCGGGGATCTCCAATCGGTCGTCCGCACGATGAAGGCCGTGGCCGCCTCGAGCATCGGACAATACGAGAAATCGGTGCGCGCGTTGGCCGACTACTATCGCACTGTGGAGCTGGGGTTGAGCGCATGCTTCCGGGAAAGTGGGCCGGCGCCCTTGATAGCAAAACGGAAAAGACAAACCGCTGTGGGCGCGATTGGCGCGGTCGTGTTCGGTTCAGACCAGGGACTGGTGGGCCAGTTTAATGATCTGGTAGCCGATTATGCGGTCAAGACGTTGGCGGCTCTGCCGGCCAAATCCGTGGTCTGGGCCGTCGGTGAGCGCGTTCATGCGCGCCTGGCGGACGCGGGCCTGCCGCCGATTGGACTCTTCGCCGTGCCGAACTCCGTCAAGGCCATCACCCCGCTGGTCGGGCAGATTCTCGTGGAGAGCGAGATGCACCTCAGTCAGGGTGAAGTCACCGAACTCCACCTCTTCTACAACCGCCCCACGTCCGGAGCGGTTTATGCGCCCGTCAATCAGCGACTTTTACCGCTGGATGAAACCTGGCGAAGCAAGATGGCCGAACTTCCCTGGCCGACGGGAAACTTGCCCGAGGTCATGGGTGGCGGCACCGCGACCTTGCGGGCGCTCATTCGCGAATATCTTTTCGTCTCGCTCTTCCGGGCGTGCGCCGAATCCCTCGCGAGCGAGAACGGGAGCCGCCTGGCGGCGATGCAACGTGCCGACAAAAACATCGACGAATCACTGGAGGACCTTAACAGGACATTCCATCGTTTGCGCCAGAGTGGCATCGACGAGGAACTGTTCGATGTCGTCTCCGGCTTCGAAGCGCTGAGCGGTGAGGAGAAATGATGCGCATTGGCATAGCTGCAGACCATGGTGGGTTTGAGTTGAAAGTGCAACTGACTTCCGCCCTCAAGGCCGCCGGTTATGAGATCGGCGGATTCCGAATGATTTTGAATATTAAACGGAGGGGGGGGGATCATGGAAGATATTAGAAGAATACTTGCTGTGAGTTGGATGACTCAATATTGCCGGAGGACGGTTCATTACGCGGTTTCATTAGCCGAAAAGTACGACGCTGAACTTTCCGTGATTCATGTAGTCGATACTTTATGGCTGCAAAGCTGGAATTTGCCCATGATGTCAATGGCGGAAGAGAGCAGGAAGGACATGGAAAGAATTAAGGCGGAACTGGATAATATTATCGGCGGCGAAACAAAGGGAGACGTTAAGATCAAAAAGATTATTAAGGAAGGCGATGCCGTCGAAGAAATTCTGAAGTTTATTGGGGAAGAAAAGATTGACTTGGTCATCTTGCGCGCCCATGAAAAAAGCCGTATCGAAAGCTTTCTGGTCGGTGGCAGTAATGATGCGATAATCCGGAAGATGCCCTGCTCCATTTTCCTGGTGAAGAATGAACTCGAACCGGAGGCCGCTTGAGTTAAAGACTGATTCCGGCAGACTGAGAATCTTTTCCACAGCCGGGCCGGAGATTGATAAGCGGCCTGCAATAAACCAAAAAAATCTTCTTGAACAGAAAAACAGGGATGATTTGCCGCCTTTTTTGGTAAAGGATCTTCAGAAGGTAAGGATGCGGACGGCGATGTGAAAATCAAGCGAAACAGATATTGGGCGCCGGGCCTAATATCATAGAGAAACTGGGACCGGCATTGAGGAAAAAACTTGACCGATCCACATGAACCCGGAAAGGTTAAAGTACCTCGTTATAACTGGAGATCTTCAGCTTTCTTCCGTCATCAATTCCGTGTAGTTGTAAGTGAAAGTCAGTCAAGGCTCAACTCAGCAGATTATCAAATCAAAAGTACGCATGGACCGAATGCAGTACCTCGATCAGGTTCGGCTTGACTATCATAAACAATTAGTTTATAATCTTTCTATGATTAGAACATTCGCGGATACTGAAACCGAACGTTTTTATATCACCGGGAAATCCAGACGTTTTCCGCCCGACGTTCTGAAGCGGGCGGTAAAGCGGTTGACGCAGATCGACGCAGCAACGGTTATCGACGATCTCCGTATGCCGCCATCAAACCGCCTGGAATCTTTGATAGGAGTTCGCGGCGGGCAATGGAGCATCCGCATCAACGAACAATGGCGCGTCTGTTTCCGGTTTGAAAACGGTGAGGCTTACGATGTTGAAATTGTTGATTACCACTGAGGAGGTAAAACCATGAATCCGAAAAACAATCTTCCTCCGGTTCATCCGGGTGAATTTCTTAAAGAGAATCTTGACGAATTGCGGATCTCTCAGGCTGAGTTTGCCCGCACCATTGGACTTTCGGCCATGAGAATATCCCACGTCGTCAAAGGGAAAAGACCTGTCACCGCTGAGATGGCCCTGCTTTTCGGCAAGGTCTTTGGCCAGACGCCTCAATACTGGATCAATTTGCAGGCGACCTATGACCTCAAAATGGCCGAAAAGGTTATCGGCCGCAGGATCGAAGGACTCCATGAACTTGCGCATGCATGATGAGGTGGTCTGGAACGTGAACCCTTTCCCGGATGCCGCGGAGGGGCCGATCCGAACGGCTAATCCTTCAACGCATGCTGCAGGATCTGGACCGGATCCAGCACCCTGATTGGCGATCGGAACCGCCTGCAGGTCAAAGAACTCTATCCGGGACACAGGCTCCTCAAGATTCCCCCCGAGGCTCTCCGCTCCTTTGATCCGGAGGGGCGGATGTTCCTGAACGTCAACACCCCGGAAGATCTCCGGAACATGCAGCCGCGTTAACCCGCCGGGGCGTGGAATCGATGTTTTTTAACCGTCGATCGTCAGTTCTTCCTTCTTTTTTAAATAGTCTTTGGACACGTTTTCCCAACCTTTTACGCAACCATAGATCACATAGCCGACGATGGTCGCCACCATCGCAAACCCAATCACCAGGATGATGTTGCTGGGTATGGTAAACATCTGGGTCATAATACACACTCCTTACAGTTTGCAGTCGGGGGTCTTCTCCTCCGGCTTCGGTTAGATCCTGACGCCCGCGATCAGGGGATTATTCTTCCGGATCCTCCGCAGGATCGCTTCCAACTCCCCGGTCATCGAGAGACAGAAGAGATAGCCGCTCTCCCGGGGCAGCTTCAGCTTGACAAAGCCGAATCCGCGGGGAAATCGAGAGCCTTCGATCGTGGCAATCTGCTTGGCCGAGACCTGCAACTCCCTGCGGAGACTCCTCAGCGTGACCCGGTCCTCGCCGTCCAGCGAGATGCGGTAGAAGATCCCCAGAGACCAGAACCAGGTATAGGCGTACACAAAGGCGATCATCGAGGCGTAGATCCAGACGGACTGAAAACCGATCGTCCGGAACTTCACATAGATCATGGGCAGGCTCACCGCGGTCCACGCCAGCAGCAGAAAATAGAAAAGAACCACATACACCATCGGCGCCTGAAAGGCCTGCGGCGAATCCTTCGCCTGTTCCATCATCGCGTTTCCCCAGTCCGACGGCACGGAGAAAACCGCCGGCGTTCAGCCGGAGCGTCCGGCCGGGGGTTTTTCCTGAAGAGCGTTTTTCCCAATGTCTCCCGCCTCAGCCCCCTATTGCAGACCCCGGAAGAAATATTTGGGGCCGATGAGGATGATCTCGGGGAAATACAGGCACAGGGTCATGCCGATGAACTGCAGGCACAGGTACGGCACCGCCGACTTCCAAACGTCCATGGTGGAAACCTCCGGCGGCGCCACGCTTTTCAGATAGAAGAGCGAGAAGCCGAAGGGCGGCGTCAGGAAAGCCATCTGCAGGTTCACCGCGAAGAGCACGCCGAACCAGATCGGATCGAACCCCAGGTGGCGGATGATCGGGCCGAAGAGCGGCACGCAGAGCATGACGATCCCGACCCAGTCGATGAAGCAGCCCAGGAAGATCAGGATGCCCATCATGATCCAGATAATCGTCATCGGGCCCAGGCCGGAGCCCAGAAGCAGCGTTTGCACGAAGGTCTGGCCGCCCACCATGATATAGAGGGCGATGAAGATATTGGCCCCGAACATGGTCCACATGACCATCGCGGAGGCCTTGATCGTGTTTTCCGCCGCGATGACGAGGCTTTTAAAACCCATGCGCCCTTTGAAGATCGCAATGAGAAAGGCCCCCAGGCACCCCACGCCCGCTGCCTCGGTGGGCGAGGCGATGCCGACAATGATCGTCCCCAGGACCAGGAAGATCAGCATAGCCGCCGGAATGATCGGCCCCAGGACCTTGAGCAGACCGATGAAATCCTTACGCTCCGCCTTGGGAATGGGGGGACCCATCTCGGGTTTGATGGTGCAGCGGATGGTGATATAGGCAATATACAAGCCGGACAGAAGGAAGCCCGGCAGGAAGGCCCCGGCGTAGAGCTGTCCGATCGAGCAGTTGTCCACCACCCCATGGTCACTTCCGTGGCCCCGACGACGCCCGCCATGGCCGCCATCATGGTGCAGGCGGCGACTGTGGCCGTGGCCACGCCGCCCTTCAGCCAGCCGAGCCAGTGATAGACCATGTGGTAGATGTCTTCGATGATCCCGCTCCGCTCCAGGATATTCGCCATAAAGATGAAGAGCGGAATGGCGTCGAGGAGATAGTTGGTCATGAGGCCGAAGATTCGCGTCGGCACGACGTTCACGGCCGATGGTCCCTGAAAGATGGCCGTGAAGATGATGCCCGTCACCCCGCAGGCAAAGGCCACCGGCAGCCCCATGAAGAGAAAAAAGACCATGGTGCCGAAGATCAGAACGGTTAAGAGTTCAATGCTCATGCGAATTCCCTCCCTGTAAAGGCCGTGTAGACGTCGCGGATGCTCCAGACAACCCCCTGCAAGAGCAGGAGAACCCCGCCGAAGGGCATCAGGAACTTGACGGGGTAGAGCGGCGGCGCCCAGTCGGTGAAGGAAGCCTCGCCGATGATGTAGATCCCCAGAAAGTGGTTGCCGGAGTTCATCATCTGCGAACTCATGTAAAAATTCCAGGAGGTCCAGATGTAGACCAGTACAAAGAGGTAGAAAAACGGGGCGGTGAAGAGGTCCATGAGCGCCTGCGTCCGGCGGGACCGGGCGGCATAGAAGACGTCCACCCGCACGTGCGCCCGGTAGAAGTGCGCCGTCCCGGCGATCATGGCGTAGTACATGGCAAAGAGGGTCAACATCGTTTCATGTCCCCAGTTGGTCGGCATACCGAAGACATAGCGCATGATCACTTCAAAGGAAATGACCGCAACGCAGACAAGCGACGTGTAGGCCATCATCTTGCCTACAAAGACGTTGATCTTCTCCACGGCCATCATGAATGTTCGTAATTTATCCATCGTATCGACCTTTCCTGATATTTATCATTCCCTTTCAACCGATTAAAAAAAGGGGGAAGGGATACCCCTTCCCCCTCGAGCCTTCCTAGAAGGTTATTTTCTTTCCCTTGCTGTCCACCATGTCCTTCTCGGTGTAGTACTTCATCTTCTCGGATTTCATGTACTCCCACTGGGACTTGAAGGCCTTCATCGCGAGCGGATCCTTCTGGGCCCACTTCACCCAGAGTTCCGGGGCGAACTTGCGGAACTTGTCAAGATCACTCTCCTTCAGACGGATGATCTCGACACCCTTGGCAAGATACTTGGGAATGGACTCGAGGTCGGCCTTCTGGATCGCCGTGTAGTGATCCCACGAGTGCCAGGTCACCGCCGCTTCCAACAGATCCTGGAGGTGCTTGGGGATCTTCTTCCAGGTGTTCATGTTGATCTCGATGCTCATCAAGTCGACGGGCTGGTGCAGGCAGGGCGTGGAGGGCGGACCCATGATGATGTACTTGGCGATCTCGGCGAACCCCAGGTTGTAGTTGATTGCCCAGCCCACGAAGTCGGCGCCGTCGATGACGCCCTTCTCCAGGGCCGGATAGACCTCCCCGCCGGGGAGCAGGACCGTGGAGACGCCGGCGGCGCGGTAGATGTCGGCGATGATCCCGCCCGGATACCGGATCTTCTTCCCCTTGAAGTCCTCGAAGGAGCGGATGGGCACCTTGGAGTGGATCAGATTGTCGTCGTGCTGGACCGGCCCGAACCACATCATGTTGTGGGCAGCGAATGCCTGACGGGCGATCTCCTTCCCCCCGAGGACGCAGTGCCAGGTGTCCCACTGGTCGGGACGGTCCATGGCAAAGGGGTAGGAGGAGAGGAAGGTCGCGACCGGGATCTTGCCGGGCCAGTAAACGTCGAAGCAGTGCATGGCATCGAACACGCCGGATTTGACGGCGTCGAACATCTCAAAGGTGCCGACGATCGCGCCGGCGGGGAGACATTCGATCAGCAGCTTGCCCTCGGTAACCTCCGCCACCTTCTTGCCGAAATCCTGGAACTTCACGTACCCCACCGTCCCGGCATCCCAGGCGGTCTGCATCTTCAGCTTGATGGGGCTCTGCGCGGACAGACGCATCACGCCGGGAAACCCCATGACGCCCGCGGCGCCGCCGGCCACCACGGCCGCGGTCTTCAAGAAACTACGACGCGATCCTTTTTCTACGCTGGTCTTCTCCTGCTTCACTTTCTTGCTCATAAAATCTCCTCCTTCTTCTTCTGTTAGGTTGCTGTTTAGACTAAACCTGCCGTCGAAACCTCACGTTAACATCGCTGAATCAAGAGACGTGAAAGGACGGGCGGCGCCCTCCCAATTGTCGTTTTTCTACTCTCGCCCCGGAGTTGTGTCAAGAACATTTGTGACTCCTGCAGGCGACCATCAACCTCATCTATCGACGCAACTTTACGATTCTGTCGCAACCTCCCGACCGGATTTCGTCCCCTTTGTCCCTCGCGCCAATCCGGAAGAGGAAACCCTATCCCGGGAACAAGCGGGATCTTTAGCCATTTCATCTTTATCATGCGGCCACGGGCTCCTAACCGTTCAACGCCCTCTGCAGGAGCTGGACCGGATGCAACACCCTGATTGCCGGATCGAGGTGATTGGAAATGGTCAGGTTGCACCCGGGGCAGCAGGTGGCCAGCACCTGCGCCCCGGTCTCCTGGATACTGTCCACCTTCCGTTTCGTGATCTTTCGAGAGATCTCGGCGTGTTCAACCTGGAAGGAACCGCCGCCGCCGCAGCAGTCGCTGGCGCCCGGGAGTTCCACATATTCCACGCCGGGTATCGCCTTGAGGACGTTCCGGGGTTGGGCGCTGATCTTCTGACCCTTCACCAGGTGGCAGGGATCGTGGTAGGTGACGCGGATCTTTTTTCCGTTTCCCTCCAGCTTCGGGAGCCACTCCTTATGCGCGTCGATGAACACGGTCACATCCTGCATCTTCGCGGAAAGAAGTTCCGCCGCCTTGATCTCCCCGTCCGTCACCTGCTCCCCAAGTTCGCGGAGGTCTTTGAGCAGGTGGGAATATTCGTTCTTGAGCGCCGCACCGCAGGTGGCGCAGTCCACGATCACGGCATCCACATCCTCTCTTGCAAAGATTTTCAGGGTCTCCCGGATGCACTGGAGCGAGGTTTCCCGATCACCGGACATGAAAATGGGAAGGCCGCAACAGGACTGATCCTTGGGAATGATCACCTCGACGTCCATCTTTTTCAGCACATCCACCACCGCCTGACCGATATCGCCATAGAGATAGTTGGTGGCGCAGCCGTGGAAGTAAAGCACCCTCCCCCTGGTCTCACCTTCCGGCTTCACCACTTCCGGAACAGTCTCGGAGAAGGGCTTCTCATTGAAGGCCGGAATCCGTTCCACATTCAGCGCGCCCGCGTTGAGTTTGGATTCGATCCAGGGACCGCCGAACATCTTGCGGGCCCACCTGCCGAACCAGGCCGACGTGGACATCTTCCATTTGCTGGCCAGAAGCTGGAACATCATCTTCTTCTTCCAGTCGATGCCGTAGCGCTGCACGGCCCGCCATCGCACGCCGGAGAAGAGATGGTCGCCGTGGACGCCGCTGGGACAATTGGCCACGCAGGATCCGCACAACAGGCAGGTAGAGAAGAACGCATCCTTCACATCCTCGGACAGATCCAAGCCACCCTCGGAAAGATAGCGGGATAGCTGCACCTTGCCCCGCGGAGTCGCCTCCTCCACCAGAACCTCCTTATAGACCGGACAATGGGCGATGCACAGACCGCATTTGATGCAGTGGTAGATATTTTCTCGGGTATTTTCACCGAACAATTCTTGCTTGTCCATGATCCCATTCCCTCTTCATCGGCTCTTTGGGCGGGGACACGATGCGGCATCGTGTCCCCGG
>JAPLJX010000049.1 GCA_026388375.1 Deltaproteobacteria bacterium | reverse complement strand
TCGCCGAGACCGCTCAGCAAAAGAAATCCAAGCGGGTCCGCCGGGGAGCCTCTCGGGCCGGTTCCCTCCTCCCGGAGGTCGCTCTGGCGGTCCCCGCCCTTTCGGAGGTTACTTCGGTAACTTCGGTTACCCCGGCAGCGGCTGCATATAATACTAATAGCACAGAGACGATCTCGATCGACATGCGGTCGGGGGGCGAAAAGGCTCCTATAAAGATAAAGGATAGAGAGGGGAGCATCGAGGGCAGCCGTCAAGGGCGTAACTGCCGGAGAGGTAACGAATGCGGAGACCAGCTATCTCCCGCCAATCACCGGGGAACTGAGCGACCTGGACTCCCTTCCTTTCCGATGTCCGGGCTCCTGCCCGCCCGCCGCTACTCTTACGAAGATCTTCCCGCCTGGTCGCCCGAGCGCGCGATCTCCGGGGATGCCTTGCGCAATCACCGCGTCGCCAAGATCCTGGCCGTCCTGCGCGAGGTCGATGCGATGCCGCGGGATTTTGCGCAGGGTGCTGACGCCTGGAAAAACTACGTTGCGCTCACGCACGGGGTTGCCAAACAATCGATCTACCGATGGATTCAGAAGTTCGACAAGCGCGGCATCGCCGGTCTGGAGCATCGCAAGTCAAACGCCGGAAAATCAAAGGCATGGTCATCCGAGGCGTTGGATTTCTGGATCGGCCTCACGCTGAAACCGGAACATCGAAAGATCGACCTCTCCGCCCTGTACGAAGACGCGCTGCTCATCGAGGCCGGTCGCCGCGGCTGGGACATCGGCTGCTACGAATCCGCCGTCTGGTGGCATCGCAAAAAGGCCACCCCGCTGCTCTTAGCCATGCAAAACGGCGGCATGCGCGCGCTGGACAATCTCCTGCCCCCGGTCCTCCGGGACTATTCCGACCTCGCCCCGTTCGAGTGTCTCGTCGGCGATCAGCACCGCTTCGATTTCTGGTGCATAGACGACGACACGGGCGCCGTCTTCCGCCCGGAGTGTTTCCTCTGGCAGGATCTGCGTACCCGCATCCTCTACGGCATGGCCTTCGACAAACATTATGACGCCCACCTCTGCGGCCTGGCGCTGCGGGTCGGGATACATATCTTCGGGGTTTTTAACAGCATTTACACTGACAACGGCAAGCCGGAACTCTCCAAATACATGATGGGCATCCTTTCGGCGATCCGGTCCCTGGGCATGGAGTGGAACCTTACCGAAGACGCCCCGATGGACGTCCTGGACGTAGACGCCGAAGAGGTCGATCCGGTCGTCGTGCGCATCGAACCCGGCACCCACAAAAAGGCCGTCATCAAAAATGCCAAGGCGAAGATGAACGAGGGCACATTCTCCGTGATCGAGAACATCCTCCGGAGCCGTTTCCGCGTCGCCGGCAGCGTCAAACGCCTGACCGACGACCCCAACAGCCAGGACATGGACCACGAAGAGGCCATGAAATTGGCCAAAGAAAACAAGCTCCTCCTCGCCTCCGAGTTCTACCTGACCTGCTACCGGGCCGCCGATTATTACAATCGCGAGAAGGTCCACCGGGGCGTCCGGAAGGAATGGATCTGGAAGCCCAAGCCCGCGGAAGCCACCCCGTATGAATGCCTGATGGCCGGCTACGCCGACGGCTGGAGGCCCCGCTGGATCTCCGACGAGGCGGCGGACCACATCTTCCTGAAGCGGCAATCCCGGACGGTGCAGCTCGGCCGGATCACCATCGACGGCGAGATCTACGAGCACGACGCCCTCCTGGGCCTGCCCCAAAGCCAGCGGGTGGACTGCCGGTTCAACCCGCTGGAACGGGACGTGATCCTCGTTTATCTGGACGAAAAGTTTCTCTGCCCGGCGCACCCGGTCGAATATTCATCCATGAAGAATGAAGATCTGGCCAAACGCAAGATCATGGAAAAGCGGACGAAACGCAAGGCCGTCGCCGAGGGCTTCCGCGCGATCATCAAGAATATCCCGGACCTGCGGGAATACTCCAAAATCCCGGAGGCTGAGAAGGTCGCCGCCGTTGTCGGCGAGGAGAAGAAGCGGATCGAGGCCGCCCGGGCGAACCTCACGCGCGCCCTCGCCCCCGAGGAGCTGGCCGCGGAGATGGTGAAGATGGAGGCCCTGAACGAGCGCCTGCCCGACGGCCGGACGGCGGCCTTCGCCATGTCCGCGATCGGCAAGCCGATCCCACCGCGGCCGTCGGAATTCATGAGTAGATCGATCCGTTACGAATGGTGCTTGCAGTGCGAGGTGGCGGGCGGTGAATTGTCTACCGAAGACCGCGCTTTCGTTGCGGAAGAAGAGACGAAGATGACCCCGGCGCAGCGCGAGCGGTGGCAGTTTGAACGGGAACACGGGAGGGAGTACGGGAATGGCTGATTACGTGATCTTTGTCCGGGACTATTGCGGTACTTACCACGCCCGATCAAACGGGAAACAGGCTTCCTGCACGGCGGGACCTAAACAGGCCGCCGAACGAGTAGCGGGAAAGCTTTTCGGAGATCGTCCTTTTACCATGAAGACAGTCACCAAGTTCACATTCATAGCAACGGAGGGAAACCATGAAATCTGAATTTATCGAGACCGTGAACACCAAGAGATTCTTCGAGCTCTGCAGCGAGCTGTCCGACCCGTCGTCCATGATCGGGCCGTCCCTGGCGATGGTCACCGGCCCCGCCGGGCGCGGCAAGACCGAGGCGGCGCGCCGCTTCGCCACCCAGACCGAGGCGATCTATCTCCCGCCGCTGAACACCCGGACCCCGACGATGGTCCTCCGGGAAATCGCGTTTGAGCTGGCGGGCATGCGGCCCGTCCGGTCCGACGCCTGCCTCGCCATCATTGGCGACGAGATGGCCAAGCAGCGCCGCCTGATCATGATCGACGAGGCGGATCTGCTCGCCATGCAGATCCTGGAGATGCTCCGGAACGTCAACGAACGCTACGCCTGCCCGATCCTGCTGATCGGCGAGGATGACCTGAAGGGGCGGATCGCCTCGAGGCGGCGTCTGCAGAGCCGGATCCGCGTGAGGCTGGAGTTCGGCCCGGTCACGCAGCAGGACGTGGCCTTTTTCTTCAAACAGTCCCTCCTGGATGACTATCCGCCGCAGGCAGTCTCCGCCCTGATCACGCAGCACGCAAAGGGAGACTGGCGCCCGGTGGTGACCGCGGCGATCGACATTGAACGCGCCATGAAGGCGACCGGAACCAACGAGATCACGGTGGAGATAACGAAAGATGTCCTCAAAAGCGCTTGAAGACCTGACGGAGGCAACGCGGGAAATGATGGAGTGCGGGGAAGAGGTTCTTGCGGATACCCACTGCCCCGAGCAGATGAAAAGCTTGGTCCGGGCGGAAATGAAAAAACAAAAGCGGTTCATGGAGATAATGAGCGATGTCCTCAACGACGCCTAAAACCGGCCTGGCCGGGCGCATGCGGGAGTGGATGAAGGCGCAGAGCCGCCCGTTCACGAAACGCGACGTCTACCTCGGCCTGGGCATCGACGACCCGGCGGACCGGTCCACGCTCCGCAACGCGGTCCCCGATTTCGAGCGCCGCGGCGAGATCATCCTCCAGCCGCCGGACAAACGCAATCGGAGACAAAATATAAACCGCTACCGCTACAACCACGCATGGAAGGGCGGGAAGGCGGGATCGCTAAAGCCCCGAATTTTCAAGGCGATGTACGTCTCCGGGACGTTCGCGGCGACGGACCTGCAGCGCCTGACCGACCTGGACCGCTCCTGGATCGATAAGACCGTCCGCCGCCTGCGCCGCTCGGGCCACCTGGCCATCGTCGGCCGCCGCCTGTGCGCCCACGGCGCGGGCGCGGAGGCCCTCTACCACGTAACCGACAGAGACAAGTTCAGGCTGGAGGTGATGCGATGACTGACACGTGGAACGGACGCTATTGGGATCTGCCGTGGTCGCTGGTTGACGGTTGCACGCCGTGCTCGCCAGGGTGCGACCACTGCTGGTCGGCGGGAATTGCTCATAGATTTTACCGAGAGGGCGAGCCGGGACATTGCATGGGGATACTGACCGACGACAACGGAAGGTTTAACGGTGACATCATCACCCATCCCGAACGCCTCTCCATCCCCCTGAAGCGCCGGAAGCCGACGGTGTATGCGGTGTGGAATGACCTGTTCCATGAGGCGGTGCCGGATGATTTCATCGATCAGGTCTTCAATGAAATTGGCTTTCACGCCATTCATTACACCTTTCTAATCCTGTCGAAGCGCCCGCAACGAATGGCTGAATATTTCAAGCGGTTACAAACCGTTGCCTCTCACCCGCGAAATCCTTTCCCGAATGTATGGTCCGGCCTCACCGTCTGCAACCAGCAGGAAGCGGACGAGAAGATGCCGGTGTTCCTCCAGGTGCCGGGGAAGAAGTTTCTGAGCATCGAGCCGATGCTGGGGCCGATGGATCTGACCGATCTCGGTCCGGTCAAGGAAAACGACGCGCATGGGTGGTCATGCCTATGGGACACCCCATTGCGATCCCGGATTGACGCCGTTATTTTGGGCGGCGAGACCGGCCCCGGCGCAAGGCCAATGCACCCGGACTGGGTGCGATCCGTCCGAGATCAATGTACAGTTTCAAATATACCCTTTTTCTTTAAGGAGTGGGGAAAACATAGACCTGGACTAAAAGATTTATGGGGTGTCGATTATGAACGCCGACTGAAATTAATGCCAGATCGTTATGAGATCATGAACGCCGGTCGCCTCCTTGACGGCCGTACACATGATGAATTGCCGTGGGTGAAGTCATGAACACCATCCCGGGAACGAACGTCGCACTGAAAGTCTACGAGCCCACGGGCGCGCGCCCGTACCTGCGGAACGCATCCGAGAAGGCGCAGCGCCGCGGCCTGCTGGCGATGGTCCATATCGCGAAGAAGGACCTGCGCCTGCGCGAAGACGAATACGAGATGATCCTCCGGGGCTTCGGGGTGGCGTCCTCGGGCGAGCTGAACATCCCGCAACTGGAGCGCCTGGTGAAGTATCTCAAGCGGCTGGGCTGGAAGCCCGTCCGATCGCGCCGGAAGAAACCGGCCCCGCCGGACGCCCGCCTGGCCGCGCTGCGCGCCCGCTGCGTGGAGGTCGCAAAAACAATGGAAAACGGAGAGAAACGTCTGGCCGGACTGGCCGCGAAGATTTGCGGATTCGCCAGCCTGACCTGGTGCCGCGACGCGGCGAAACTCGAACGGCTCCTCGCCGTTCTCGGCTCGATCAAGGAGAAGGAGGTTGCGGCGTGATTTCTATCATTCTGGCGGCAAACGCCGAAGCGAAAGAGCGGGCCAAAGCGGCAGGGTTCACGGAATATACCGTGCTGTTGCGCCACGAAGCCTGCATGAGTACACAGGAGGAAAAAGCGAAGCGGGAAACCGAGTTGGCGATGGAGATCCAACCGTTCCAGTTTCTCGTGTCCGACTACTGGGGAATGGGGAATGAGTAATGAGTAACATCCACATCAAGGAGGCGGTATCATGAATGAAAACGCAAAGCAGAAGGCAACGGCGGCGGACAGGATCGCGCATCGCGGCGCGATCCTGCAGGCGCTCGCAAGCCACATCGGCGAGCCCCACGCGATCGGCATGGGCGAGCTGTATGAGCTGGTGTACGGCGAATCCTGGCGCAACCGGATCAACGACACGCGGCCGCTCCGGAAGATCATCACCGATCTGCGGAAGGAGGGCGTCCCGATCAATTCGGTCGCCTCGGCCAAAGGCGGCGGCTACTATTACGCCGCGGCCGGCAGCGAGCTGGCCGGATACCTGCGGCGCAACAAGGTCCGCGCCCTCAAGATCCTCAAGATCAACGCACAGATCATGAAGATTTCCATGCCCGACTACCTGGGCCAGATGAAGCTGGATATGGAGGGCGGCCATGACGAAGCAGCGTAATTATGCAGGGAGTCACGACGAGGACGACCTCCCGGAGGTGGAAGCTCTGAGGCTGTCAGCCGATTCCTATCTGCACGAAATATCCGGCCGCATCGCCGACCTGAAGGTTCTGAATGCCGAGGCTGAAGCGGCCATGCAAGAGATCAAGACAAGATATGCCCTCAGAATTGAAGCGCGTGATGTCCTACTGAAATCAGCCATCACGGCGCTTATGCAGACGATGAAGGTCAATAAAAAAGTCCTCTTCGACGGCACCGACGTCGTCCGGCTGGTCAACGGCTCCCTGATCCACAGCGTCGCTGACAAGGTCACGATCCCGCGCGACGCGCTGGCCAAATGCAAGGAGCTGGGCTTCGCCGAGGTGATCAAGGTCGCCGAGTCGCTCGACCGCGACGCCGTCGAAAAGTGGCCGGACGAGCGCCTGATTCTGATCGGCGCGGAGCGAAAACAAAAGGAAGAATTCTCCTACGATCTGGCGGAGGTGTAGCATGGGATCATTGCCAAGGTTGAAGATAAAAGACGAACTCAGATACCGAAAGGGATCCACAAACGAAGCAAGCAACTGCCGGTATTGTTCCAATTTCACGGAGGACACCCTGTATGATGGCGTTGCCGGCATCGGGAAATATTCCATGCGGTACCCTGGTCGCTGCAAACTGATAGTCGCGCATTTCGGCAGCGGCACCGGGATTCGATACCGTGTTTTGAGCGATCACAAATGTGACAGGCAGCAATCGACCTATCGGAATCCTTTTACGGGGGAGAAGCCATGAGCCTCGGCCTGACCGACAAAGAATGCGCCTGGTTGGAGCGCATCGAGAAAGAGGTCGACAAGGTATGGGGCGACCTCACTCCCTGGGAGCAAAAGTTCATCGAGGATCTCCTGGAGAAGTTCAAGCGCTTCGGCGACCGAACCATGATCTCCCCGAAACAATGGGAGATCATCACCCGGATATCGGAGAAAATCATATGACCGACGCTGAATGGGACCTCGTAAAGAAGCGCCTCGGAGTGCAATACCGCCCCGTTAATCTGCTGATTGACGGGTATCATGTCACTCTGGAGTTGACCCGGATTGGCGCGTACAAGCTGGCGATAACGTTCTTTATCGATGGGCATTTCAAGGGAATCTGGTTCTCACAGGATTGCGAGGAGCGGCGGCGGTTTTTCCCAATGACACTTCGGAACGTCTACGATCTGAAAGCTCGTGCGGCGTTCAGGAGATTCAGCAAAAGCACGCGGGCAATAATGAAGATCGATCCGGATCAAAAATACCCGACCTATGGTTTCTGCTGGACGTCGTTTGCCCGGATGAAGCGGCACTTTATCAAGAGCAATAAGAGCATCGAACTAACCGGGGAGCCGGAGTTATGAAGTTCATCTGCCCCAACTGCCGAAAGGAGTACGATTTTATGGCCATCCAATTGAGCGCGGATCTCAATGCAATCATCGCCATGCTGAACACCTTCGGCCGCCACCATGCCGTGGTCTGGGCTTATGCGGAACTCTTCGGCGTCGTCCCGTTCCACGCGAAGGCGAAGAAGCTCAGGTTGATTCTCGAAGAATTGAAAAAGCTCTTCGACGCCTCCGGCTTCAGCTATCAGAAACGGCTCTACCGGATCAGCCCGGAGGGCATTGCCGAGGCGTTGAACGTGGTCGTCAAAAAGAATTTCGCCGACGGGTTAGACAGCCACAACTATCTGAAAAAAGTCATGATCAACATTTCCGAGCGAGAAGACAAAGACTCCGGCCGCCGGACAGAGAAAGACCTCCGCAAGAAAGAGGCGTCCCTCATGTCCGGCAGCCGGGACGATACGGGGGGAGGCGCGCTAAGGCCGATCGCTTCGGCCCGACCTGGGCTTACCCAGGCTCCCCCCTACCCCGTCCCCGAGGAGCAGGTCGAGGCCCCGCCGATGAAGACGGTCCCCGCGGCGCGTCTCACCGACGAGCAAGTCGAAGAAAACCGGCGCCGGGTCAAGGCGTTGGTGGGGACTATAACGAAATAGGAGGATCATATGAGCCCGTTTTGGTTGGCGTTTGCGGCAGGGGTATTCGTCGGCATGTTCCTTGGGATTGATATCCTTTTTCTTCTGACCATTGGCCGACGGGTCGAAGACGATTACAGGAGGCGACAATGACAAAAGACAGAGCGCAGAATAATGGGGAAATGATGCTGCATCGTGTCCCCATTATTTCCCCGCCGGAGGTGCGCCAGGAGCGAAGGCGGCGCGCGGGCGACCGGCGGGAGCCGACAATCGATTTCTGGACGATCGCGATCGCGATACTCCTGCTGATCATGGGCTACTGTCTCGGCTACACCTGGCATGCGTACCAGGTGACGCCGTTGCCGCACCGCGATATCCACGCCGCCGCGCAGATCCCCGAGGCGGAAAAGCGCTGGATCGAGCAGCGCCACAAATACCACGGGATTTATGCCCACGTCGAGGAAAACGGCGAGCACTATTTTTACCGGGACGGGAAGAAATGCAAACTGTGAGTGTAGAACGGAAGTTCTATTGGACCTGCGGCAAGGGCCACGGCGCGGGGCTCTATCGGGATGACGACCTCCTGGCCGGTGATTTCTCGATCGTCTGCCCGATCTGCGGGAACCGCTATTACGGAGACGTTGGCGGCAGGGCACGGGGCCTTGCCCCCGTGAAGACTTATTACACACCCGAGTCCGCGCCGCTGCCGTTCGGGGCGAGTCACTTCATCCTGGAACGGACGGCGAATATCATGACGGGGAGCGGGCAGATCCGGCCCCGGACAACCGAGAAAAAGGAGGAATCTATGGCAGTGACAAAAGCATGCGCAAATTGCGGGCGGGTATTGAGCATCTTTGGCGGCGGATGTTGTTACGTCTGTTACCACGCGGCCAAGGGGCTGGAAGGCACAGCGAAGGATGACGCCCGCGCGGCGATCAAGGCAAAGATTGAAAGCGGCGGGCTAAGGCGAGGAGGGCGAAGCGGTCCCCGGCCGAAGGGGCGGATCGCTCCGCCGGATCCGGCGATCGCCCCGACGCGCAGGAAGTCGCTCCGCCAGATGGCCGTGGATGCGATGCACGAGGCGACCCGCGGCGATAAAGAAGGCGGCATGGTCCCGGGCGGCGCGAAAGACATCCGCTATTTCACCGGCGGGCCGTTACTCCCGGGTGAAAAGATCGTCCACGCCCGGGTTGCCGAGGGCGTCCCGGTAATCAGCATCGACTTCGCCGACGAGCGCGATCGTAAGATCTACGACGCCCTGATCGCCGAGGCGGCCCGCATGCGCCGCACACCCGAACAGC
>JAPLJX010000136.1 GCA_026388375.1 Deltaproteobacteria bacterium | reverse complement strand
CATGATCGCCGGGAATAACGAGCGCGCTCGCACGGGCAGTGTCACGCAAGCAATTGCGCGTCAAACGCCCGCGGCAGATTGATCCTGTCGTTTTCGATGAACCCGCCATCACTGAGAAATGAGGAGAGAAGTTGTGCTGCGAATTCCTAAGAAGATAGCCATTGGTCTGCTAATTGTAATTGTTGCCGCCGTCGTGGTGGGCTGGTGGTACATCCATCCCGCTCGTGGACCCAAGCTGGCCATCAATCCTAACGAAAAGGGTTATGTTGAAACCATTGAAGGCACGATGGTGCTGCATCTCAAAGGCGCGCCGTATGAAATGGGCTATCAACATGGCGCCCTGGCGAAGGAAAGGGCCAAGAAGGTGGAGACGGGGTTTAACCAGTTGCTCGAACGCGCCAAGAAGGAAGTGGGGCTGCCCACATTTGCGTCGAAGCTGATTTTGGATGTCGTGTACCGCATGTGCATGAACAATATCCCTGAGCGCCTGCGACGGGAGATGGAGGGGATTGCCGATGGCGCTGGGATCGATTTACAGACGTTACATCGTATGCATGCGGTCTCCGAAGTGACGGAGCGCAACTGCAGTGTCTTCGCGGTATGGGGTAAAGCCACCAAAGACGGCAAAATGTATTTTGGCAGAAACTTCGACTGGATGATGGACGGCGGCATGCAGGAAGCCGCGGTGCTGATCCTCTACGAGCCGGAAGAGAAGGGGATGATCCCGTTCGCCTCGGCTGGGTATATAGGGCTGGTCGGCGTATTGTCCGGCATGAATATGGAGGGTGTGGCCATCGGTCAAATCGGGGCGGTCACACGCGATCAGAGCTTTGCCGGCCTTCCGTTGATGCTGGTGATGCGGCGTTTAGTGGAAGAAAGCCATAATGTTGATGATGCGACCGCGATTCTGACGACAGTAAAGCGGACCGTTGGCTACAATTATGTCGTCGCGGACGCCAAGGCCAATACGGCCCGCGCTTACGAAACCTGTGCCCACCATTGCGCCGTGTTTAGGGACAATGATCCGAAAGAAACCGTCGAATACGCGCTCCCGATCGAGAACGCTGTTTTCCGCGCTGACGAAGCCATGGATCAAACCGTCCGCAGTTTCCAAGCTTGTTCCAAGGGGTATCCGAATCTGCCCTACGGGTGCAATTCCTACGACCATCGTTACAAAGGAATGGCCACTCGTATCAAAGACAACTATGGCAAGATTGATTCTGCTACGGCGCTGGAGACCTTAAAAGCGGTGGCGATGCGCGATACCAATCTGCATGCGGTCCTGTGCAACGTGACCGATCACGAAATCTGGGTGGCCCACGCCAAAGGCGCGGAAGATGCCTGGAAACAGCCGTTCATCAAATACGAACTGAACGAGTTGTTCAAACGCCCGGCAGATCGCAAAACCACTCCGGCTGGTTCTCGCTCATAACCCGGTAATTGCGGCAATGGGCAGGGGCGTTCTAAAGTCGGTTGGGATCACCCTAAAACCGAAAACAGGCAGATGAACAGATTGCCTGTCAGCGGTGGAATGATATTACCCGAAAACCGCCAGCTTGATATTCCGTTCTTCTTCCCTGGTCTTTTCTTCCGACTCTTCTCCTAAAAGCTCTTCTTGCTTCTTCCTTTTGGTTCTTCTTCGGCTCCGTTGTTTTGCTTTTGATTCCACCGGCGGTTGTGCTGGTCTGGGCTCGCGATGAGCCCAAAGTTGAAGCGCCGTAAGTGCCGCTGTTGCAGCACCTTTTTCTTCCCGGATTACCGGAACTGGAAGCATCAAT
>JAPLJX010000284.1 GCA_026388375.1 Deltaproteobacteria bacterium | reverse complement strand
CCGCCGGCCGCGGCGACGCGACCGCCCGCGGCGGGCTCTTCACGGTCCGCGAGGCGGCCAAGGAACTGGGGATCAACCTTTCAAAGGCCACCATCGCTGTCCAGGGTTTCGGCAACGCCGGCTACTATGCGGCCTGCCTCGCGAAGACGATGTTTGGCGCCAAGGTCGTCGCCGTCAGCGACTCGAAGGGCTGCATTCTGTGCGACGGCGGGCTCGATGGGGAGGCCATCGGAAAGCACAAGGCGAAGACCTCCACGGTCTGCAACTTCCCTGGCGCGAAGGCCATCAGCGATGCGGAACTCCTCGAAATGGACGTGGATATCCTCTTCCCCTCGGCCCTGGAAAACGTGATCACCGAGGAAAACGCCCCGCGGATCCGGGCGAAGATCGTCGCCGAACTCGCCAACGGTCCCACGACCCCCGAGGCCGATGAGATCCTCCACAAGAACGGCGTCCACGTCATCCCTGACTTCCTTTGCAACGCGGGCGGCGTGACCGTCTCCTACTTCGAGATGGTCCAGAATTTTTACATGTACTACTGGGAGGCGGAGGATGTCTACAAGCGCCTGGACAAAAAAATGACCACCGCCTACCATGCGGTCCTCAACACCTCGAAGAAGTACAACATCAACATGCGCCAGGCCGCCTACGTCGTGGCGGTGGAGCGCGTCGTCGAGGCGATGAAACTCCGCGGCTGGGCATAAACAGCCTGAGATCCAAAAAAAGGGGGACCTCGCGTCCCCCTTTTTTATGGATCTCATTTCAGCAACAAATCTTTACACAACCCTTTTCCGCCGCTCCAGCGAAGGAGATGGTTTGTTGGTTTTGTTACGCAATTATTTCATTCAACCCTTCTATGGCCTGATTCAACTCTTCCAGAGATGCTTTACCAATGAGCTTACCAATCCTCTCAACAGACAGTGTTCGTATTTGACTGATTTTGAGCCATGATTTCTTGGGTAAATTTGGAGACTTCAGTTCAAGGGTTAACGGGAATCCAGCTTTCTGCGGCTGGCTGGTAATGGCCACGGCGATGACTGTACCTGATCGTTCATTAAAAATGTCGTGGCTCAAAATGAGCACGGGGCGCAAGCCAGCCTGTTCATACCCCCGCACGGGATTCAAATCCGCCCACCGAATTTCACCTCTCAATATTCTGGCCATTGGCTAACATCCTCAGCTAATCCTTCTTCCGCCATAGCTTTTTCAAATTTCGGATCGAGTTTTGCGCATTCCATAGATAGCCGACTGCGTTTCATTCGGGCGAGTTTTTCGCGCACAGCATCACGGATTGCCTGGCTGCGATTTTGAAAATAATTTTCCTCGACCAGTCTATCCAATTCACCGATAAATTCGGCGTCCAATGTGTTGCTTTTCCCATAATCAACCTCCTTCAATGGTATTCCATTATATCATACCAACAAAAAGGGATTCAAATTTAATTTTGTGTTTTTTTCGCCTAACGCCCATAATCAGCCGCCGGGCCACGGGCTGAATTAGAAACTGTGCCAACTTATTCCCGGTCGGCCGGATTAAATTGTTGGCCGCTCCTATCTCAAATATCGAGGGCAAAGCGGATTGCACGCCCAACTTCAACCATCTTTGACAGAGGCAGGAATGTGATCAATGACCCGATCTTCCTCTTTGAAACAGTCTGCAAGTGGTCACAATTGACAGCACAATCTTGGGGCAGGCCGTCGGATTTCGAGAGAAATACTTCAGAGGGTATATTACGGATCGTAGTTGTGATGGGAGCGATTGTTACTTCTCCAAGATATTCCAACACAGAATCTCGGGTCAGGATTAGAACCGGCCGTTTTTTATCTGGCGGTATGAACTTGTACCAACGTATTTCACCATGTTTCATTCATCACCCCAAGCCTGCTCAGTTTCCCAAACAGAAAACTCAACGGCCGCAACCGGGTGCCGCTCGTACCCCCGGCGATGCTTACGTTCCAGTTGCTCAAGGCTGTAGCGCGCAAGGGCGTCACGAAGTGCCTTTCTTGCAAAAGCAGAACGACTTGTGTGGAGCTCCTTTGAAACGCTGTCCACCGCTGTGACAAGATCATCATCAAGGGTCATCTGAATAGCTCTCATATCGCACCTCTATAATGTGGCTTTTCATAGCTATGCTAATCCACATTATAGACTATGTCAAATCGATTTTTTCGATTTTTTCGGCCAACGCCCGCATAACCCGCGCGGCGCGAACATCGAACTGCAACCCCTGTTGAGACAAAACCTACCCGAACCCCAAACGCCCGTTCACTGAGGCGCGAAGCGCCGCGTCGGTGTTGATGCGGTTGTTAGCCGGCTGCCACAGAAAGTAAACGGTGCTGCTCAATAATAGCTGTCGGTGAAAATAGACGAATGTTTTCTTCGATTCTCCGCAATTGAGTATCTACAAGTTCCATCGGCACGCCAGCAGGAGCATAAGCCACGTATAGAACTCGAGAAGTCTCCGATGAGATGGGCGACCGATTATCTTGCCCGTAGATAATCGAGCAACAAATGCTATCACCATCCTTCATGACCATGTCGCCCGCACGAATGGCTTTAGAGACACCACTCATCTGTATCATGTGATCATCTTTGCGGGATACGTCAATAGAAATTGATCCGCGCAACTTTGTGACATCATGACCAGCAGTGAGGACAAAAGTCTCTACTTCCGCAACGAAGTTTGCATCAACTAAAGGAGAGACGCTGGGCAGATTTTTCCCTTTCAAAACAATCGACTCAACTTGAAGTTGAACATGATAAGTTTTATTGAAATGCTTGTAGTACCGTTCATAGGCCGCCATTACGGGAAGCGATAAAAAATCCTGTCGAGTAAACCCCTGATAGCGTTCCCTCAAGGACCTTTCCGTTTCCCGCTTCCACTCATCCAGGCGAGGAGAAGAGCAAGTGCTCACTACTTCCGAAAGTTCCAGCAAGCCGATTGTTGCTGCTGGATGAGAAATTTTCCATTCATCGGTCGCTGAAATCAAAAGCATATCAATCTCCGGATTATCAAGAAACTACGATGAGAGCCGGCTAACGCCCAAGCTCACGTGGAGGCGTGCGTGCACGCCGATCCCGTGAAGCACGATGTTATCCGGTCTTTATTTTTATATCACCTTCTATGTAACGGTGAATGATGCCGGAAATAAGCGTTTGGTACGGCATACCCATCTCCATCGCTTTTTTTTGAATACCAATAAAGTCATGGTCATACAGACGAATCGTTATACGCTTGTCTTTTTTAAGTGTGTTATTTGCCGCTGCCTTAATCGATTCTATTTCTTTTTTTGATGGCGTAGCAAGCTTCATCTTGCCCTTTTCTAACGCATCAAGAATATCTCTTTCTTCTTTATCGTATTTCATTTTGATTCTCCTGTTCTTCATTATACATCTTTGTTGCTTTCCTGCTGGGTATTATTGTTTTTAAAAAAATATAATCCTTTTCAACTACATACGGAACGACAACAATATAACTATCGACAATAACAAAATACAGCATTTGCCCGGGATAGTTTGACTGGTCGGGATGATCAGTTATTTTCCAAACATCGCCCCGAGAAAGATGAATGATTATTTGCTCGAAAGATATATGCCATTCTTTTTTCAACCATTCATTTTTTGTAGGATTCCACTCGTATTTCATGATTTAACTGTACATCATTTGTATGTACACATCAAGGGATATTGTCAACAGGGATATTATCAAATATTTACGGATCGGCGCTGCGGATCAGCGGCTGACGGACACGCGAGCTTGCTCGCGGGGGCGGCTGCCCGCTGCAGCCGCTTGATGGACTGGCGCAAAGCGCCAGGACAAAAGCGGATGGCAATCAGCAGCGACGCTCCTATGTCCAGAGGAATTGCCTGATGTCAATCAACCGGTGCAGATTCCTCTGGTCTTCCTCGTCCCATTTCTTCTCCAACCGCCAGTGTTTCCTGAACGCAGAATCGTAGGCCACGTACTTCTTCTTGTCGTAATCAACTAGTTGCCGGTTATCGGAACCAGGCACCTTCTTCCAGCGCATCGGTGGCTTCTTCAGGCTCCCTTCGTCAAGTGGGCTCCTGCGCGCAGGTCGCGTCTGGCTCCACCATTTGTACAGCGCGCAAATCTCTTTCCACGCATGCTTGTGCTCAGAGTTGGCGTTCCAGTCCACAATCCTATCCGGTTTCTCCTGTTCCATGAAATCGACAAGGAGTTGGAACGCGGCATGAAGCATGACGTGATCCTTATCAGACCACCCCTTTTGCAACGTGTGAATCCTCAGGATCTTCATTCTCTAATCTCATGCCGAACGTTCAGCATAACAGGCGCGAATTTACGAGCGTCCTTGTTCATGCTGAACGTTCGGCATTAACCTTCTGCCTCCTGTTTTTTAAGGCCATATCCATCGATTCACGCTCTAAAGAAATAGCTTTGGTAAGGGATATCCTTTTTGTTCGCAAGAGTCTTTAGTTCCGCAAGCATATCCTCCGGCAGTCGAATTGAAATCGACTTCACCGATAGCTTTAGTTTGGGAAAAGATGCCCTCTTGAAATCTTTAATATCAAAATAATCAAGGGGAGAATGATTTGCCCAGAAATCTCTCTCCTCGTCTTCATTTTTAAAGTTTGGAATAGTTTTGTTCTTATTCATCATAAAATTTCCTCTCTCTTTTATTCATATCCCTGGCAGAGATTATTCTGATCAGGTTATTCCTCTTGGTAAATACAATGACAAGAAAACGATCTGTGTCCGTTTTCCCAAAAGCAGCCCATCGGTTTTCAGAAACAGAATGCTTTGGATAAACAAAAAAAAAAAGTGGTCTATTAAAAAACACCTGTTCGCATTCCCAGTTTTCAATATTATGCTTG
>JAPLJX010000141.1 GCA_026388375.1 Deltaproteobacteria bacterium | reverse complement strand
TCATCGAGAAGGCCTATCGGCTCGGCGTCAACTACCTGGATACTTCCAACATCTACGGCCCAAGCCAGAAGCACTTCGGCGAGGCCTTCCACCGCCTGGGGCTCTCCCCGGCAGCGGCCAACTACGATCCCGCGGCCCGCGGGCAGATCTACGTTGCCACGAAGACCCACATCCGCACGGCCCGCCGCCCGTCGGGGCAACAATTTCACACCGACTACAGCGAGGGGATGCTGGACGGCTTCCATGTTTCGACGGCGGTAGACGACGTCCGACGGTCCCTGAGCCTGATCTTCGGCGACGGAAAAGGGGGCTATCCGGACGGGGCCTACCTCGACTGCTTGCAGTTTCACAACATCAACACCATGGACGAAATCGACATGCTCTTCGAAGGTCTCGATGACCCAAGACCCGAGAGCGACTGGCTGGGGGCGCTCCCGGCGATGCTCGACCTGCGGGAAGGGACCAACCGGACCGGCTGCAACCCGAAGAAGGAAAAACTGATCCGCCACATCGGCATCACCGGCCACTGGAACAGCGCGGCCCACATCTACGCCATCCAGCGGGATCACCGGCGCATTCTCGACACGCTTCTGGTCACGATCAATCCCAGCGATGGCAAGTACCTTGCCCATCGCCACAACGCCATCGCGGTGGCGGCGGCGGCCGACATGGGGGTGATCGGCATGAAGGTCTTTGCGGATGCCGCCTACTACCACAAGGAGCCAAGGTTCTCCGACCATCCCGACCATGTCTACCTCGGGATCGGCTCCGCCGAGCTGCCGAGCGACGGCCTGATCCGCTACGCCCTCTCCGTCGCGGGGGTGAGCGGGATCATCGTCGGGACCGGCCATACCGACGATGATCCCGCGAAGTGTCAGCTCACCCGGAATCTCGCTGCCGCCCAACTGACCGAGCCGCTGAACGACAAAGCGATGGCGGCCATCGAGGCTCAGGTCACCGCCGCGGGCAAGGACGGGGCAAACGCCTACTTCCAGAGAAAGGCCCTCGGCCTCACGGCACCCCGGAATGTCGGCGTCGAGGCCGACAGCTCCATGCCGATGCTCGGCCGTACGGCCGTCCGCGTCACCTGGAACACCGCCTATGCCTGGGCCGTCCCGATCCTGCGCTACGAGGTCCTCCGCGACGGCGAGGTGGTGGGAAGCGTTCCTCACACCCCCCAGTTCACGGCGCAGCGGTTTTGCTACAACGACATCTTCCCCGGCGGCGCCGCGGCCGGGAGCCACAGCTACCGCGTCCGGGCCATCGATGCGGCGGGCACCGCAGCGGAGAGCGTGACGCTAACGGCCGATCCCGGGGCGGCGGCCTGAGTTCACGCGTATCACAAAGCCTCCACAGGCGCTGAAGTATCCGGGAATGAAGTGTTGGTTTGAATAGGAGGAAGCGAGAAATGAAGCGGTACGATTATATGAGCCCGGAATGGGCCGCGGAGGTCAAAAAGCAACTGCAGGCGGACCTCCCGGCGGAAAAGATGAAATTCATCACCACCTCCATAATTACCTCATCGGTAAGGCCACGAAGAGGCAGAAATGGCACGCGCAGAACTTCGTCGATATCGTGACCCTGACCCTGAAGACCTACCGGGCGGGGATCTCGCCTGCGGGCTTGGCCGAGGAGATGATGACCTTCGCCGAGGAGCGGGGTTTCGCCGAGTACATGGTCCCTGGCTTTGAGCACGGGATCGGCATGACGGGGGACGAGTGGCGGATCGGGATGAACGACGGCCCCTTCCCCTTCTGGACGAACCCCGACCACATCTACCTGGAAAACGAGCTTCTCATCTGCGCTATGCAGTATGCCTGCCCGGACGAGAATATCGGTTTCCGGTATGAGAATCCCATCCTGATCCGCAAAAAGGACTGTGAGCCCCTCTCCCACTATCCGCTCGGCGTGGAGGAGATCGCGTAAGACCATATAATAAAATTGGCAATCGCCTCGAAAAAGTGTAAATCTTTCCCATGGCGAAACTGACCCTGGAGGAGTGGCTCGCGAGGGCCGAAAAGGACCGGCGGTTCATGGAGAACGTCCGGGCGATCCGGCGGATCCCTGCCCGTCCCGGCGTCTTCGCGCCGCACCCGTCGTGGGTCCATCCCTCCCTGAAAAAGGTCCTCGCGGACCGAGGGATCGACAAGCTCTACAGCCACCAGGCCAAGGCCGTGGAACTGATCCGGCGGGGTGAGAGCGTCGTTCTCGTGACGCCGACGGCGAGCGGCAAGACCCTCTGCTATAACCTGCCCGTTCTGCAGAAGATCCTCGAAGAGCCGGAAACCCGCGCCCTCTATCTCTTCCCGACGAAGGCTCTCGCCCAGGACCAGATGCACGAGGTCCACGGCCTGATCGGCGAGATGAAGGCCGACATCAAGACTTTCACCTACGACGGGGACACCCCCGACGACGCCCGGCAGGCGATCCGCCGGCAGGGCCACGTCGTCGTCACGAACCCCGACATGCTCCACGCCGGGATCCTTCCCCATCACACGAAATGGCAGAAGCTCTTCGCGAACCTCCGGTATGTGGTCATCGACGAGCTCCACGTCTACCGGGGCGTCTTCGGCTCCCACCTGACGAACGTGCTGCGGCGCCTCGTCCGGATCTGCCGCTTTTACGGCCGGGACCCCATCTTTGTCTGCTGCTCCGCCACGGTGGCGAATCCCCGCGAGCACGCGGAGCGGCTGCTGGAGCGCCCCATGGCGCTCATCGATGAGAGCGGGGCGCCGACGGCGGCCAAGACCTTCATCCTCTACAACCCCCCCATTGTCAACCGGGAGCTCGGCATCCGCCAGTCCGCGATGACGCCGGCCCGGAAGATGGCCGCGGAACTGATCGAAAACGACATCCAGACGATCGTCTTCGCCACCAGCCGCCTCAATGTCGAGGTCCTGACGAAGTACCTCAAAGATCAATTCGCGAAGAGAAAACCGGTGGACACCCAGTTCGTCACGGGCTACCGCGGGGGATACCTTCCCAACCTCCGCCGGCAGATCGAGGCGGGCCTGCGCCGCCGCGAGGTGATGGGGGTCGTGACGACAAACGCCTTGGAGCTCGGGATCGACATCGGCGATCTGGAGGCGGCGATCCTCTGCGGTTACCCCGGCTCCATCGCGAGCACCTGGCAGCAGGCCGGGCGGGCCGGAAGGCGCACGGGACAGAGCCTTGCGCTGCTGATCGCCCGCAGCTCACCGCTGGACCAGTTCATCGTGGAGAACCCCGATTACTTCTTCTCACGCTCCCCGGAGTTCTGCCGGGTCAACCCGGACAACCTGCTGATCCTGCTACACCACATCAAGAGCGCCGCCTTCGAGCTCCCTTTCGAGAAGGGGGAGCGGTTCGGCGAGGAAAACCTGGAGGAACTGCTCGCTTATCTCGAGGAGAAAGGGGTGCTCCATCGCGTCGGCGCCCGCTGGCACTGGTCGGCGGAGAGCTATCCCGCCGACGAGGTGAGCCTCCGGAGCATCAATCCGGAAAACGTGGTGATCGTCGATACGACGGATGCCGGGAAACACCGGGTCATCGCCGAGGTGGACTGGGACAGCGCCTTCACGACCGCCCATACCGACGCGATCTACATGATGGAGTCCCAGCAGTACCACGTGGACAAGCTCGACCTGGAGCGGAAGACCGCCTACGTCCACAAGGTCGAGGCGGATTACTTCACCGACGCAATGACCTATACCAACGTCCGGGTCATTGACGCCTTTGCGAAGAAGCCGGGAAGGGAGATTCTCGTCGAGCACGGCGAGGTCCAGGTGGTGAGCAAGGTCGTGGGCTACAAGAAGATCAAGTTCTACACCTCCGAAAACCTGGGCTACGGCGACGTGAACCTGCCGGAAAAGGACATGCACACAACGAGCTATTGGTTCACGATCCCCCGCGACCGCCTTGCCGGCCTTCCCTTCAACCAGGAGGAGATCATCGACGGTCTGGCGGGGCTCGCCTACAGCCTCCACCACCTGGCGGCCATGATGCTGATGGCGGATCTCCACGACATCGACCGGGCCATCGGGGACAAGAGCGGCGAGTGGTTCGTCCGCAAGGACCGGAACTGGCGGACGATCACGGCCACGCCCGGGCAGGAGGAGGGTTCGCCCCCCACAACGGATGCCTTCGACCCGACGATCTTTCTGTTCGACGCCTACCCCGGGGGGATCGGCTTCTCGGATCTGCTCTTCGACCGCCACGACGCGCTGATCGCCTCGGCGCGGCAGCTCATCCGCGGCTGCCCCTGCGTCTGCGGCTGCCCGT
>JAPLJX010000027.1 GCA_026388375.1 Deltaproteobacteria bacterium | reverse complement strand
TGTGGCCCAATCCGCTTTTTACGCCGGAGAGGCTATCCTCCTGATGGATAAGAACGCGTTCGATGCGCTGACGGAGGATTGGGCGAAGACCGAAATGCTCGCCCTCAAGTCCGAAGGGCTTTTCGACAACGGCTCCTTCAGGCTTTTGATCGAAGACGAGGGGGGAAAAATCCCCATCAACCGCCTGATCAGCGGAAACGCCTACAACACGCAGATCCGGGACCTCCTGCTGCGACTTCTCACCGGTCCCTCTTTTCATATGGCACAGCGGCAGGCGGAGGAGCTCAGCGATGCGATCAAGGACTGGATTGATGCGGATGACGAGGTTACCGGCAACGGCGCGGAGGGGGGGTACTACGCGGGTCTCGACAGGCCCTACGCCGTGAAAAATGCATCTCTCGATTGCATTGAGGAATTATTGATGGTAAAGGGGGTCTCCCGCGAGCTTTTTTACGGCACGGGGGAAACGGCCGGACTCGTGCAGTGCCTCTCCGCATTCGGCGACGGAAGGATCAACATCAACACCGCCCCGAAAGCGGTCCTCCGGGCGCTTTCGGCGGAGATGACGGATGAGGCGGTCAGCCGGCTCGATGAGTACCGCCGGGAGGAGAAAAACGACCTTGCCGACCCCGCCTGGTACAGCCGCGTTCCGGGGATGACCGGCCTGAACATCCCCACGGGACTGATGTCCGTTCGGAGCGACACCTTTCGGATCACGGCCGTCGGCCTCCAGGGAAGGATGATGGAGCGGATCACCGGCATCGTCAAACGGGAAACGGGTGGGAGAAAGGTCAAACTCCTGTCCTGGAAAGTGGAGTAATGACGGCTACGTAAAAAGTTCATCCTTCGTCGTTGCGGCGTGTTCCGGGGACACGTTCCGATCCCTTTGGGCTGGGGACACCTTGCGGCAAGGTGTCCCCACATGTCCCCGACGCCCCACTCCTCAGGATTCGCGCGCTTTGCCTGCGGAACTTTTTACGAAGCCGTCCCGGTTTCAAGGGTTTTCGACTTTTTCGAGGGTGTCAGCAATGCCCGAAAAAATTCTGGGCCTCGATATCGGCGCAGGAAGCGTCAAGGCGGTGATTCTCTCCCGGGGGTTCCGGGGGGGGCGCCGGATTCTTGCCGTCCGCCGGATCGAGATCCATGAGCCGGGCGGCATCCCGGAGGCTATGCAGCAGCTTTTTGCGGAGCAGGCTTTCCGCGGTTCGGTCTGCGTGACGGCGATTTCTCCCGGCCTGCTCTCCTTCCGGAACGTCCGCCTTCCCTTCCGGGACGACAAAAAGATCGGGCAGACCATCGCCTTTGCCCTCGAACCTTTGATCCAGCAGCCCCTCGACGGGGTATTCATCGATTATCGGGTGACCGCAAGGGGCGAACAGTCGGAGATCTTCGCCGCCCTTGCCGACCGCTCGCTCGTCGGCGAACGGGCGGCTCTCCTTTCTCCCTACGTCCGCGATACGGCGGTGATCGACATCGACGCCGTTCCCCTCGCCACATTCCTGCCGCAGGGATCGGATTTTCCGGCATGCGCGATCCTGCTGGACATCGGCGCTCTCGACACGACGGCGATTTTCATAGGAAAAGGGAAGATCCTCCACATCCGCCATTTTCGTTTCGGCGGGGAGATGGCGACCCGGGCGGTAGCCGAAGCGCTGCGGATCGATTTTACCGCCGCGGAAACGTTGAAGAAAAGCGGTGAACTTCCGGAGGAGGCGGGCTCGGCGATCCGGGAGATCTGCGACCGGTTCTTCTCCGAGCTAAAGAATACCCAGGCCTTTCTCCTCCAGCAGAAGGGGCTCGATGAGGCGCCGACGCGGATCATTCTGACCGGCGGCGGCGCCCGGACGCCGGGGATTGCCGAGGGGCTCTCCCGGCTCTTTGCCGTTGCGGTGGAACAAACGAACCTGATCGCGTCCGGAGGTTTTGAAATCGACACGGCCCTCCGATCGTCGTGGGACCCGGTCGTCATGGATCAGGCCCTCGCCCTGGCGACCCGGCCGCTGGGTAAGGGGGGCGGCTTCAACTTCCGGCAGCGTGCGTCCGAAGCGCGCGCGGGTTACGGGGAGCTTCGCGACCGCCTGAAGAAAGGATCGATCGTGGCCCTCGTGATCCTGCTTCTGGCCGGCGTCGAACTCGGCCTTGACGACTACGGCGCCCGTCTCCGCCTTGATGCGCTGAAGAAGGAGATTAACGCGGAATTCCGGAAGAGCCTGCCGGAGGTGACCCGGATCGTCGATCCGTTAATCCAGCTTCGGGGAAAGATCGCCGAGGCGAAGAAGCTGGCCGCCGGGATGGGCGATGCAACAGAGGCGGCGACGGTCCTGGACATCCTCAAGGAGATTTCGGCGCTGGCGCCGACGGACCTCCTGGTGACCTCCCTCACCCTGGACGGGGATGCGGTCGGAATCAAGGGGGAGGCGCGGAATTTCGATGCCGTGGAGACGGTCAAGAAGACGTTTGCGAACTCGAAATACGTCAAAACGGTGGCGATCGGCTCGACGAATATGATGAAACAGGGCACAGGGGTAGAGTTCGATCTCAAGATCATACTAAAGAAATGAGACGTTTCTGGGAACAACTGACGAAGAGTCAGAAACTAATCGTGATCGCCGGCCTCGTTTTCGTGGCGGCGGCGCTGCTCGTCCAGTTTGCCGCCTTTCCTTACTTTGAGGCGCGGCAGAAGGTAAGCGGTGCAATCACCGGAAGCGAAAAGGCCCTCCGCGAGCTCGCGACCCTCGGCGCGGAGTACGGCGTCCTGCGGCGGCGCTCCGAGGAGATCCGGCGGGTGATCGAACGGCGGCCGCCCGGATTTGCGCTCTTTTCCTACCTGGAAAAGAGGGCAGGCGACGCGGGGGTGAAAACGAACATCAAGTCCATCAACCCCCTGAAGTCCGCGCCGGCGGAAGCTTACGAGGAGACCGCCGTGGAGATGAGGCTGGACAAGTTGACGATGAAGCAATTGACCGATTTTCTCTACCTGGTCGAATCCCGGGAAGAGCTGGTCCGCATCCGGAAGATGTCCGTCGTAAAGATGAAGGAGAGCCCGGAATACCTGAGCGTGCTGCTCCAGGTGTTTACCTATCAAGCCCTGCCTCCGGGGGGGAGTCGATGAGATGAGACCGAGAAACCATCGGGCCGTTGTGGGTTACATCCTGGCCGGCGTTGCGATGCTGATCCTGTTTCTCTATCTCCGCTTTCCCGGGGGGGCGGTGACGGAAACCATCAAGGCGGAGGCCGCCCGCTACCCAGGGTTGCTTCTTTCCATCGATGCGGCCCGGCCCGCCATTCCGCCGGGCGTCACGCTGGAAAACGTCACGGCCGGTTTTCGGGGACGCCCGGAAGCGACCCTTCATGCGGATAGCCTCGGCGTCCGGCCCGGATGGCTCTCCCTGCTCCGGGGTCGCCTTGCGCTCGTCATGGCCGCGGAGGGATACGGCGGTGATGTTCGGGGACGCATTGAATTTGCTAACATTTATTCCGTGAAGGGACCGCTCTCGGCGGAGATGAATATCCGGGAGATCCGGATCGAGAAGTGCGCCTGGCTCCGGGACGCCCTGGCCCGTCAGATCACAGGGACGCTGAAAGGGTCGGCCACCTTCAGCGGCGCCGCGGAGTCCCTGAAAAACGGAACGGGGAATATCGATTTCACGCTGACCAACGGGAGTTACCAGCTCCAGGAGAACATCCTCGGTTTCGAACGGATCGATTTCAACAAGGTCGATGCGAAGGTCAGTTTCCGCAACGGCGCCCTGAAGATTGCGGGGCTGACCCTGAACGGGGAAAAAATCCGTATTTCCCTGAAGGGGAATATCTTGCTGGCCGACGATTTCCGGGAGAGCCAGATCGACCTGAACGGCTCGATCGAGATCCCGATGCAGGGCAACAAGCGGGTGACGCTGGTCATCAGCGGCACCTTGGGGAACCCGAAGACGAGGTTCATGTAGGGAGAAAATGGGGACAGCTCCCGATTTTCTCCTGTAAGAATTAGGGTGAGTTCGTGGACTGGGTGCGTTATTTTCATTTTTCACTGTCGGATCTCCGGGGGCTCGTCTCCCGGCGGACGGTGATCCTCGCGGTGATGGCCGTCTTCATCTTCCAGGGGGTGGGGATCTTCTACAAGACCTTGGCGCTTCAGCTTATCCGGATGAAGCCGGCGCCCGCGGTGGAGATCAAGGCCCCGGCGGCGGCCGTTGCGACCCGGGAACCGGTGGATGCCTACCGTGTGATCCCGGAGAGGAACCTCTTCGGGACGACGACGAAAGCGGTTGCGGACAAGCAGACCGCAGCCGCGCCTCAGCAGGACATCGCGCTCCTCTTCGACGTCAAAGGCACCGTCGCCGGCGAGGGGAAATATGGTTTCGCGATCATTGAAGAAAAGGGGACGCGGAAGCAGCGTCTCGTGAAAGCGGGAGATGTCGTCGCCGGTGCAAAGGTGATCCGGATCAAGAGGAACGCCGTGGATGTCCTCGTGGGAGAACAGGAGCGGACCCTCAAAATGGCGGAGATGAAGGAAGCGCCGATCCTCCCGCTGCCGCCGGCAGCGGCGGCCCCGACAGGGCCACCCCCGCTGCCCGGCACCGTCGTCCTCAATCGGAGCGAACTCCAGGAGGCGATGGAGGACATGGGAAGCATGCTCAGCCAGGCGCAGATCCGACCCTACTTTAACGCGGGAGTTCCCGACGGCTTCATTGTGACCAGTATCCGGCCGGGGAGTCTCTACCAGAAGATGGGGATTGCCAACGGAGACATTATCCAGGAGGTAAACCGCCGGGCAATACGGACGGCGGATGACCTGTCGGGTCTGCTCAACATCCTGAAGGCGAGTAACGACCTGTCCCTGGTGGTTAAACGCGGGGGGAACCCGACGACAATGAATTACCAGTTCCGGTGAAAGATGGAGCAGGCGGCGGATAGGATTTCTATGCAACGTGGTGAAGGGTTGTCGTCATGTATGAAGCCTGCTTCGGGCTGAAGGAGAATCCATTTACGCTGTCGCCGGATCCGCGGTATTTCTACCTGAGTCCGCAGCACCGGGAGGCCATGAACTGCCTGATCTACGGGATCCATGAAAAAAAGGGATTCATGGTCGTTACCGGCGGGATCGGTACCGGCAAGACGACGCTCTACCGCTCGCTCCTCGCCGGTTTGGATGGGTCCGTAGCCACGGCGCTCATTTTCAACCCCGCGCTTTCCGATATCGAGCTCCTGAAAACGATCAACCAGGAGTTCGGCGTCCGGATGGGGAGGGGCAGGGGGACGAAGAAGCGGTACCTCGACGCGCTGAACGGTTTTCTGATGCAGAATTTTGCGGACGGGCGAAACGCCGTCCTGCTGATCGACGAGGCCCAGAACCTCCCGCACAGCGTCATGGAGCAGATCCGGATGCTGTCGAACCTGGAGACGGTCCGGGAGAAGCTGATCCAGATCATCCTGATGGGCCAGCCGGAACTTCTCCGGCTGCTGGCGCTGCCTTCGCTCCGTCAGTTGAACGAACGAATTACGGTCCGCTACGACCTGAAGCCCCTTGCCCGGGACGATGTCCGGCGTTATATTGAACACCGGATGGCGACGGCGTCCGGGCAGACGGACGGGATCTTTGCGCCGGGGAGCTACGGGTTGATCTACCGCGCTTCCCGGGGCATCCCGCGCCGGATCAACGCGATTTGCGACCGGGCGCTTCTCGTCGCCTACGGTCGGGATCTCCGGACCGTCGACCGGCGTCTCGTCCGCGCGGCCATCCGGGACATCGGTCCGGGATATCTGACGGAGACCGTTTCCGGAGGGCTGAACAGGAGCATATTCGAAATGATCGTCGCCGCACTTCTGTGGATGGTCCTGCTCCTGGCCGGATACGGGTATTTCGCAGGGGGGTTCACGTGGCCGCCGCTAAAGTGAATTGCCGGCAAACCGTCAAACTGCTTGACGGAGAGGGGCAATGAGTTATATCAATGACGCATTGAGAAAGGCTCAAAAAGATAAGGACAATCGTTATGAGTCCTTCGGCGGCGTCATTGCCCCAAGCCCCGAAGGACCGAATCGCCCGAGGAAACGGCGGGTCATTGTCGGTACGACCGTGGCGCTGGTCATCCTGGTTTCCGCCGTCCTGCTCTTTGCCGTCTATGGCCTGCAGCGGCCGTCCGCCCAACCGAAGGGAGCGCCCCCGGCGACCGTAGCGGAAAAGCCCGCGCCAAAGGCCATGGAAAGGGCCATCCGGCCGCCAGACGGGCCGCCGGTGACGCGCGAGGCGGATGTCCGGTACCAGGAGGCGCTGATCGCCCAGCGAATGGGGGATCTCCGGCGGGCCGAGGCGCTTTATGAGAAGGTCCTGGCCCTCGATCCCGGGCATGTGCGGACCCTGAACAATCTCGGGGTCATTTACATGGGGCAGAAGAAGTGGGGAAAGGCGATCGCGGTCTTTGGCCGGGCCGTTGTGTTGAAAAAGGATTACGTCGATCCGTATTACAACCTGGCCTGTCTCTATGCCCAGACGAACGAAATCGACGAGAGTCTCTGGTATCTGAAAGTCGCCGTGGCCATCGACGGCGGTGTGATAAACTGGGTCAAAAAGGATGCCGACATGAAGAATGTAGTCGCATCCCCAGAATTCAAGAAGATTATGGAGGGGCAGAAAAACTGATGCCGCTTGCACGAAAGATTTATTCTCCAGGGAGGGCGGATAACCGCTTCCCAGTCCAAAGGCCCCGGGGCCTGTCCGGTCGCCTGTCGGGCGCAGCGGATTCGACTTCCGGTTCCCGTGTATTCGCAATCATTTTGGCTTTTTTCGCGATGCTTGTGTTCCTGTCGCCGGGGACGTGTCTTGCGGCCCGCCTCGCGGGAGAGGAGCAGCCGGTGACCACCGCTCCTGCAGGGCCGCCGGCGGTGTCGGCGAAAACCACGGAACCGAAAGCAATCCAGGTGAAGACCGAAGTGCCGCCGCCCGCCCTGCCCGCCGCCGCATCTCCCATCCGTGTTCAGGCCGGTTCGGCGACGCCATTCGCCGGGACGAAGCCGTTGCCTATACCGTCTCCGATGCAGCAAAGCACCGGGACACAGCCCCGGCAGAGCATCGCTGTAGGATCAACGCCTTTGGAAACGGCCCCGTCGAAACCGGCGGAGACTTCGTCGGCGCCCTCTCAGACCGCTTCCCCGCAATCAGGCCGGTATGTGACGATTGATTTCGACAACGTCGATATCTCGGTTTTCATCAAGTTCGTAAGCGAGCTGACGGGAAAGAACTTCGTGATCGACGACAAGGTCAAGGGGAAGGTGACGATCATCTCCCCGAAGAAGATCCCCGTGGATGAGGTTTACAAGGTTTTCGAGTCGGTCCTCGAGATCTACGGTTTTGCCGCGGTCGAGGCGGGCGACGTGATCAAGGTGATCCTTGCCCAGGAGGCCCGGGGGAAGAACCTGGAGCTCCGGCTGAAGAGGGAGGATATTGCGTCCGAGGACAAGATCGTGACGCAGATTTTCTCTCTCCAGCACGCGACCCCCGACGATATGAAGAAGGTGCTCGACCCGCTGATCTCCAAGACGAGCGTCATCCTCGCCTACCCGCCGACGGGAATGCTGATCATCACCGACGTCCTCTCCAACATCAAACGGCTCCAGGATATCGTGACCGCCCTCGACGTGGAGGGGGTCGGGGAGCTGATCTCCTACGTTCCTTTGAAGTACGCTTCAGCAACGGAGATGGTCAAGTCCCTGGCGATGATCTTTCAGCAGCAGGCCGTCCCCGGCAGGGGGATCGTCTCCCCGATCAAGATTGTGGCGGATGATCGCACCAACGCGCTGATTATCCTGGCGGCGGAAAACGACATGGCGAGGATCCGGGAGCTCCTGAACCTCATGGACAAGGAGATCCCCAGGGGGGCGGGGACCATCCGCGTCTATTATCTCCAGAACGCCAAGGCGGAGGATCTGGCTAAGATCCTCACGAGCATTCCCCAGCAGGCAAAAACCGCCACCGGTACGACCACCGCCGCCCCGTCGACCTCCACGGCGGCCTTCTCCAAGAATGTCCAGATCATGGCGGACAAGGCCACGAACTCTCTGATCATCACCGCAGATACGGCGGACTATCTCGTCATCGAGGATGTGATCCGGAAATTGGACATCACCCGGGCCATGGTCTATCTGGAGGCGTTGATCATGGAGGTGAACGCCGAAAAGAGCTTCAACGTCGGCGTCGAATGGAGCATGCTCAAGAATGTAAACGTCCAGTCCGTCACGGATCTGGGCGGACAAAGCGTGGGCCTGGCGGGGTTTACAGGCTCCGGCAACATTCCCCAGCTCAATTCGGCGGGGACGGGCATCTCTATGCCGAGTGGTTTTTCGCTGGGCGTCATCGGCGCGGGGATCACGATCGGGGGCTTGCTCTTTCCGAATATCGGCGCCGTCCTGAATGCGTACCAGAACGATACGGATGTCCGTATTCTGTCGACGCCGCAATTGCTGACCCTGGACAATGAAGACGCGGAGATCACCGTCGGGGAGAACGTCCCCTATGTCTCCCGCCAGGACTCGGGGGCGATGGGGGTGGTCGGGACGAGCAATTACAGCAGCTACGAATACAAGGACGTCGGCGTCACGCTCAAGGTGACCCCCCAGATCAACAAGGACGGTTTTATCCGGATGAAGCTCGACCAGACCGTCACGAAGATCGTGAACCAGTCCGCTACAGTAGATGCTGCGGGAAGCAAGGTGCTGACGCCGACAACCCTGAAGCGCACCGCCAAAACGACCGTCGTGGTCAAGAGCGGTGAGACGGTCGTCATCGGCGGGATGATTCAGGACGATTCCAGCACGGGAACCGGCAAGGTGCCGCTGCTGGGCGACATTCCCCTCCTGGGATGGCTCTTCAAAACGCGGTCCGCCTTATATAAAAGAACGAATCTGTTTGTCTTCATCACCCCCAGGATCATCGAACAGCCGGAAGATGCCCGTAAAATCAAGGAGGAAAAGATGGATTACATGCGGACCATTAGGGAAGGCACGATCCGGACTGCGCCGCAGAAGAAAACGGAGGCCAAGGAGAAAGAATGACCGCGCCGTTGGGTTTTTCGACCGCTGAAGAACATACCGACCTGCCGGCCGCCGCGCCGGACGGCGCCGGGATGGTCGATCTCCTGCTCCAGAAAAAGGTCCTGCCCGAAACGGAGCTGCTTGCGGCCCTGAGCGAAGAGTACGGCATCCCCTTCTGGGAGGAGCTTCCCACGGACCACATCGACACCGGTTTCACCGCCCTTTTCTCCATCCAGTACCTGAAGAAGCAGAAAATGGTTCCTCTCGATACACCGCAAGGGTGTGTCGTGGCGGTCAACGACCCGGCCAATTTCCAGGCGGCGGACGACCTCTGCCGCCTCCTCGGCCTGCCGAAGCGGCCGGTGGTCCTCGCGACGCAGGAGGCGATCCAGGCCGCCATCAACCTCGCCTACGACCTCAGCCGGAGCACCGCCAAGGAGTTCTTCCAGGAGATGCACGAGGAGTCGACGGACAGCCTTATCTCCGAGATCGAGGAGACCGGCGACCTCCTGGACGAGACGAGCGACGCGCCAATCATCAAACTGGTTAACCTCCTCCTCTCCGGGGCGATCAAGGACCGGGCGAGCGATATCCACATCGAGCCCTACCAGGCGAGCGTCAAGGTCCGCTACCGGATCGACGGCATCCTCTACGACATCCTGAGTCTGCCCCGGAAGATCCATTCGCCGCTCGCGTCGCGCGTGAAGATCATGGCGAAACTGAACATTGCCGAGAAGCGCCTCCCCCAGGACGGCCGGATCGAGATCAAGGTTGCCGACCGGAGCGTCGACATCCGCGTCTCCACCATCCCGACCGCCTTCGGGGAGCGGGTGGTGCTCCGGCTCCTCGACAAGACCTCGTCGATCCTGATGCTCTCTGACCTCGGGATGGACGAGCGGAAGGTCGGCATCTTCAACCGGCTGATCAAGTCCCCCTACGGGATCGTTCTCGTCACGGGACCGACGGGGAGCGGCAAGACGACGACCCTTTATGCGGCGCTAACGAGCATCAACCACCCCGAGGTGAACATCATCACGATCGAGGACCCGATCGAATACCAGATCGACGGGATCGGCCAGATCCAGGTCAATCCAAAGATCGACCTCACCTTCGCCCAGGGGCTCCGTTCCATCGTCCGCCAGGACCCGGACGTCATCCTCGTGGGCGAAATCCGCGACCGGGAGACGGCGGAGATTGCGATTCAGTCGTCACTGACCGGCCACCTTGTCTTCTCCACCCTCCACACGAACGACGCGGCGAGCGCCGTGACCCGGCTCATCGACATGGGGATCGAGCCCTTCCTCGTCACCTCGTCGGTGATCGCGATCGTCGCCCAGCGACTCGTCCGGGTCCTCTGCCCGAAATGCAAGGAGGCCTACACCCCCGACGACGAATCGCTCGCCAATCTGGGGATCGACAAGAAGAAGCTCGATCGTCACCCCCTCTACCGGAGGCAGGGTTGCGCCGCCTGCATGAACACCGGCTACCGCGGACGGACGGCGATCTTCGAGATCCTGATCCTGGACGACCCGCTGAAAAGGTTGATCCTGAAGACCTCCGACGCGAATCAGATCCAGGACGAGGCGATGAAGCGGGGAATGACGAACCTGCTGGCCGACGGCGCCCGGAAAGTCCTGGAAGGGACGACGACGATCGAGGAGGTGTTCCGCGTGACCCGGATCCTCAAACGGGAAACCGATCTCGAGGCGTAAGGAGTGAGGCGCCTGGGGGCCCCGCGGGGCCGTGAGGAAAAAAGATGACCCATCCCGAAATCCTCTTGAAGCAGGTTCCCCTGTTCCGGTCTCTGCGGGCCGAGGACCGCCAGCATATTGCGGCGCTTCTCCAGAAACAGACCCTTCGCAAAGGTGATTCCCTTTTTCGGAAGGGGGAGGAAGGTCACTCCCTCTACATGATCACCGCCGGGAAGATCAAGATCGTCCGCCAGTCATGGGAGGGGGACGAGGTCATCCTGGCGGTTCTCTCCAGCGGCGATTTCTGCGGCGAGATGTCCCTGCTCGACGGCCTGCCCCGCTCCGCGGACGCCGTCGCCGCCGAGGAGACTCACCTCTACGGCCTGAACCGGAAGGATTTTCTCGCTTACGTCATGAACAACGAAACGGCGGTGAAGGCCATTCTCTCCGCCCTCTCCAAACGTCTGCGCAAGGCCGATGATTTTCTGGAGGACATCTTTTTTCTGAAAGTCGCCGCGCGGCTCGCCAAGAAGTTGATCGAACTGGCCGGGAGCAACGGCTTCCGGGAAGAGGATGGCGGGCCGATCAAGATCAGCGTCACCCAGAAGGACCTCGCCGGCATGATCGGCACAACCCGGGAGAGCGTCAACAAGGAGCTCCGCTCCCTGCGCGAAAAGAACCTGATCGGCCTTTCGGGAAACGCGATCTTGATTCAGGATATGGAGGGCCTGCAAAAGAGAATCAGGTAACCTTTACGGCTTCGTAACAAGTCCGAATGCTGCGTTGCGCTTCATCCTTCGTCATTGCGGCGTGTTCCGGGGACACGTTCCGATCCCTCCGGGCTTCCGGAACATGTCCCCGATTCCTCATTCCTCAGGATTCGCGCGCCTTGCCTGCGGCCTTTTTAAGAAGCCGTCCCATTTTTACGACTTTTAAGACTTTTTACGAGGCCGTCAACCTTCACGTGCGGCAAGAGGAGAAATGGTGCCATCCAGAATCGTCACGAGCGGCCTTTCGGCCCTCGATCAGGTGCTCCAGGGTCTGCGTCTCGGCGACAATGTCGTCTGGCAGGTGGACCGCCTCGACGATTACCGGCACTTCGCGGAACCCTTCGCCCGGCAGGCGATTCGGGACGGCCGGCGGACGATCTACTTTCGTTTTGCCCCCCACGCCCCGATCCTGCCGCCCATCGACGGGCTGGAAACGATCACGGTCAATCCTCATCCCGGCTTCGACGCATTCAGCGGCATGCTTCACCAGATCATCGATGCGGAGGGGCGAGAGGTCTTCTACATCTTCGACAGCCTCTCGGCGCTCGTCGTCGAATGGGCGACGGATGAACTTCTCGCGAACTTCTTCCAGGTAACCTGCCCGTTTCTGTTCGAGCTCGATACGGTCGCCTATTTCGCCCTCACCCGCGGCCGGCACAGCCACAGTGCCGTCGCCCGGATCCGGGACACCACGCAGCTCCTGCTGGACGTCTATCAAGTGAAGGGAGAGATGTACCTCCAGCCGCTCAAGGTCTGGGACCGCTACTCCCCGCAGATGTTCCTTCCCCACGTGATGTCGGATCCGGTCTGGACGCCGGTTTTCGGGAGCGGGGAGGCCGCGGCTCTGTCGGCATCGGCCGGTCGGAAGCCTCTTCAGTTCCGGGAGCAGTCGATCGCCCCCTGGGAGAGCGTCTACCGGCGGCTGATGCAGTACCACGAGGAGGGAAAGGACCGGGACGAGAAGACGCCGGAGGTCGCCGCCCTCAAGCAGGAACTATCCCGGATGATGATCGGAACCCATCCGGAGTTCAACCGTCTCGTGGACACCTACATCACCCTCGACGACCTCTTTGCCATCCGCGACCGCCTCATCGGTTCGGGGCGGATCGGCGGGAAGGCGGCGGGAATGTTGATCGCCAGGCGTATCCTTCAGGCGGAGCCGGGAGAGACCGATTTTACGGAGGTCCTCGAGGCGCACGACTCATTCTACATCGGCTCGGACGTCTTTTTTACCTTCCTGGTGAACAACGACCTCTTCCGCCTGCGCCTCCAGCTCTCCCGCGCCACGCGCATCTCCCACGAGGAGTTCGCCGAGGTGGAGAAGCGTTTCCTGGCCGGGCAGTTTTCGCCGGAGATCCTGGAGCAGTTCAGGGATGTGCTTGCCCACTTCGGCCAGGCGCCGATCATCGCCCGTTCGAGCAGCCTGCTGGAGGATAGCTTCGGCAACGCATTCGCCGGGAAGTACCACAGCGAATACTGCGCGAACCAGGGGACGCCGGAGGAGAGGCTGGAGGCGTTTCTGCGCGCCGTGAAGCTTGTCTACGCGAGCGCCCTGAATCCGGATGCGCTGACCTACCGCCGCGCCCGGGGCTTGGGCGAGAGCGACGAGCAGATGGCGATCCTTGTCCAGCGCGTCTCCGGGATGCCCTACAAACAGTACTTCTTCCCGAGCCTTGCCGGCGTGGCCTTCTCCCGGAACCTCTATGCCTGGACGGACCGGATCGACCCCACGCAGGGGATGATCCGCCTTGTCTTCGGTCTGGGTACAAGGGCGGTGAACCGCGTCGGGAATGACTATCCCCGGATGATTGCCGTGAGCCATCCCGGGCTTCGCCCCGAAACCGGGGGGCGGATCGCCAAGTACTCCCAGTGGGAGGTGGACCTCATCGATCTGGAACGAAACGCGTTCACGACCCGGCCGCTTTCGGAGGTCCTGGAGGGGCGGGATTTCCCAAACCTCGATCTCTTCGTCTCCCTGATGCGGGACGGATACCCGGCGGATCCGTGGACAAGCCGCCTCGAGACGACAACGGAGGAGCTCGTCCTCACCTTCAACCATCTCCTTGCCCGGACCGACTTCGTCCGGCTGATCGGGGAGATGCTCCGGCGCCTGGAGAAGGCTTACGGACAGCCGCTCGATACGGAATTCACCGCCGCGATCGACGCCGAGGGGAAGGTCCGGATCAACCTCCTCCAGTGCCGGCCGATGCGACTCCCAGGGACGACGGGGCCGGTGGCGATTCCCGAAAATATTCCGCGGGAACGGGTCCTCTTCCGGTCGGCCCGGACGATCAGCGGCGGCATTACACCGCCCATCCGCTACCTCCTCTACATCGATTCGGCCGGGTACGGCGCCATCGATTCCCCGGAGGTCAAAAAATCGCTAGGCCGCGTCGTCGGGCGGATCAACGAGCACCCCGATGTGGCTCGGGGTCGAATTCTGATGATGGGGCCGGGGCGGTGGGGGAGCAGCAACATCGACCTCGGCGTGAACGCGACCTATGCGGACATCAACAACACGGTGGTACTTGTGGAGATGGCGAGGGAGGAGGCGGGGCAGGTTCCGGAGGTCTCCTACGGGACCCATTTCTTCCTCGACCTCGTTGAGGCAAATATCATCTATCTGCCCGTCTATCCCGGCGACCCGGAGGCGGAGTTCAATCGGGAGGTTTTTGAAGCGCTTCCGAATGTTCTGGAGAATCTCCTGCCCGATATGGGGCGTTTCCGGGATTTCGTCCGCGTCTTCGACCTGCCGGCGGCGACGGGCGGGCTGTACGCCCGGGTTGTGGCTGATCCGCAGAGTCAGCGGGCGGTCTGTTACCTGGAATAATTAAGAGGAGGAAACATTGAAAACAGGTATCCGTGAGATGGCGGAGGGAATGTACATGATCACGCTTCCGATGCCTTTTCGCCTGAAATATGTAAACATCTTTGCCTTTCTGGAAGAGGACGGATTCACGCTGATCGACACCGGTCCCAACATGGCCGGGGTTCTGCCGGCGCTGGAGGCCAGCCTCGCGGAGATCGACAGGCGGGTGGAGGATTGCCGCCGGATCCTGATCACCCATTTTCACATGGACCACTGCGGTCTGGCCGGCCTTATCGCGGGCCGTTCCGGTGCATCCATTTGCCTGTCGGAGATCGAGGAGCAGACGATCCGGACCTTTGCGCGGGAGGAGGATCGCGCTTCGCGTCTTAGACGCTTCGGCCTGGAGCACGGTCTCGACAGCGGGACGCTCGACACGGTGATTCAGGCTTTTTCCGCCTTCAAAACGGCCACCTCTCCATTCACAGCCACCGGGATCCTCGCCGACGGCGATCAACTCAACGTCGGGGGCAGGGTTGTGGAGGCCATCGCGACGCCGGGGCACAGCCGCGGACACATCTCCTTCCATCTGCCGGAGGAGCGTTTTCTGATCGCGGGGGATCATATCCTGCCCCACATCACGCCGAACCTCAGCCCCGATCTGATGGCCCCCGATTTCCGTCCCCTCGAGAGTTTTCTCGCCTCCCTGGTACGGGTCGAGGATCTGCCGGTTGCGACGGTATGCCCCGCGCACGGCAGACCTTTTTCGGATCTGAAGCGACGGGTTGCGGGGATGCGGGTGCACCACCGCGACCGATCGAAACTCGCCCTGCAGGCCTTGATGGAGGGAGAGCGGACCACTGGTGATGTCTCCCGGTTCATCTTCGGGGACGATCTCCCCCCGTTCGACCGTCTCCTTGCCCTCAATGAGACCTTCGTCCATCTGATCGAACTGGAGCGGAGCTCTTCGATTCGCCGGAAGATGCGCGAGGGGCTCTGCCTCTTTGAGCGCGTCGGTTCGTAACCGGACCGCTCCCCCCATCTCATACAGAACGATGTGGGCCAGCTTGAAGCCGCACCGCGAACAGAAGGCATCGATAAATTCTACTCTGACTCCAATATTTCAAAAGAAAATGCCCGCTTGTGCGGGCATTTTCCGGTAGTAAAGGCCGGAGTTTTTGACTCCGCCCTTTGGAGTTTACTCGGGGCGCGCTTGGTCCGGCTTGCTGTAGTCGCACACGCCGCTCGGGAAGATTTGCTTGAGTTTGGTAATCTCCGCCGCGCCTGGCGTCCAGGGTGCATAAGTACCGTCAACGACTGCGGTGTCTACCGGCTTCAGCGCACACTGGTAGATGCCGCCTTCTATCGGCGCTCCGGCGACGATGCGCGAGGTCGAGTACAGCTGGAACGCCTGGGTGCAGGCGCCCTTCGGCTTGTTGTTCAGGATGCCGTCCCAGACATCCGGACCGGAAAACATCAGCTTGCCATTGACGTCGAAGCAGCTGTCCACCGCCTTGGCCGGTCGGTTCTGCGCGATGGTGCGGGTCGGATTGGCGTGGATGTTTGCCATCCACTCGTCCATCACCGCCAACGCCTCCAGTGACTGGCTGGCTTTCGGCACGCCGGGCATGGTGTCGGTAAACCAGATCACCAGATTATCAGAGTTACCCATCTTCTGGATCATGCGCTTCCGCACCGCGAACGACTGGTGCACGTTGTGCATGTTTAGTTCGCGCTCCATGTACTGCCGATGGTCGATCGTCGGCAACGGCATCTGGCCGCTGAACACCATGCCGGAAGTATAGGCAGCCTTCATCGCGATCGGGTCGCCTTGGGTGCGGGGCGCCGGCCATTGCGGGTCATTGCTCAGACGCATGTTGCGCCGGCTCCAGGGATCGAACTTGCTCGGATCGGCCATCACGTCCGCGATCGAGCCAAGGAACGGGAAACCTTCCTGCACCATGTCGCGCGGCTGTTTCCAGCCGCCGATCTTGAAGTTCAGGTCGAGGAATTCGGCTGCCGTGATGTTGCCCTGCTTCAGGCTCTTCAGTCCGTATTGCACGCCGACGTTATCCCATGCCATGCGCGCGTCGCCGTTGTCATCGACGCCATAGATATTGCGCAGATCCTCGTAGTGAGTCCATTTCACCGCATCCATGATGCCGGCCGGCTCCATCAGCGCCTGATTAGGAACAGCGCCGTAGTGCGGATTCATACACAGCGGTGTCAGGCCGCGCCAGGACTTGACGCCCTCGGTGGAACCGCGTGCGCTGCTGTAACCCAATGACGTCTGCAGCGCTGCCAGTGGATTATTGACCTGGGCGACGTCGGTCTGGCCGGCAGGCGTCTCTTCCGCATTCATGCCGACCAGCCAGATCCGGTTCTTCGTCACGCGCCACTTCGGATTGGCGCGGTCGGTCACGTCCATGTAATGTTCGAGCAGTTCGGAATCACCGACGTGGATCGTCTGCGTCACCATGTCGGGGTAGGATTGTACCGGCAGCGCGGCGTCGAGCACGCCCGGATTGTTTTGCGCAATGATGTATTGCTGGATCGCGCCGCCGGAGCCGCCCAGGCCGACGGTGTAGGTGGGCACGCCGTAACGCTTGACGAAGGCTTCCTTGGTCATCATCGCGGTTTCGCCGGCCAGTTGCAGGTTGTAATGCGTGCTGGTGCTGTTGCCGCTGGAAGAGACGATCGCGTAACCTTGGCCGAGGATGGCCGGATTCATCGAGCCGCTGTCGATAGTACCCTGCGTATGGCCAATCGCCACGCCGCCCATAAACCAGTACAGCAGCCGGCCGTCCCACAGGCTGAGGTCGGGCTTGGCGCTGTTTTCGCCGAACGGCGCCAGCATCGCGAAGCTGTACAGGAAGCGGTTGATGCTGCCGCGCTCCTGGCGCACGATGAAATCAACCGTACGACCGTTCGCCAGCGTCGTCTTGGCCAGGTCGGCCGGCTTCGAGCCGTCCGTCGGCAGCGGCTTGAATTTGCCATCCACCGTGCTGACGTAGGAATAGGTGACGAACGGCGCGATCGAACAATTGCGGCTGTAGCCGATCTTGTTGCCATTCGCATCGGTCACCGGATAGCCGGGCGCCTCCGTGGCATCGACCAGCGGCTGCATGTTGAGTTGCTTGGTGCTGCAGACGAACGGCGTTTGCTGCGGCCCGGAAAACATCGGCCCGGTGATCGGGTAGTTGGTCAATTTGATGGAACTCACCTTGCCATACATCTTGTGGTATACCTCAAGCGTGTTCGCGCCGTCGGCCAGGCCGGTCACCAGCCCCTCCATGCGGTCGCCGCTCGACTTCAACACCGGCGTGATCTGCTTGTCATTGAGCCAGAATTCGAGGTTGCCCTGCTCGGCGCTGGCCGCGGGCTCTTTTTACTTGTCAAGGGATATTATGCATCGCGAAAAGCAGGGGCTGGCGATGCGATTGGGAAAGGGAGGCCGAGCGCCTTCCGGATGGCCGTCACCCGGAAGAAGGTTCAGCCGCTTTTTTCATCCGTCACGATCAGGCGCGGCAGCAGAAAAATGCCCAGGAGCATCAGAATGCCGATGAGAGTGAAAGCGGCGCCGAAGGCCCCCTTGTCCCCGAAAACCCCCAGAAGCGTCGGGAGGAAACCGCCGCCGATGAGGTAGGCGATGAAAATGGTTAGCGAAACGGAGAGATTCCGAGCGCCCGGCGGGACGATCCGTGAGAGGATTGTGAACCCTGCCGGGAAGAAACAGATCGTCAGCATCGGCTGAATGAACATCATCAGGATGACCCAGCGGCCCGGAAGAATGCCGAGAAGGATCGTCGTCAGGCCATTGAAGAGGATGACGGCGGCGATCGTCGGTTTCGGGCCGAAACGGTCGGAGATCCATCCGGCGGCGAGGGCCATGGCGATCACCGGGATCCGCGACAGGCCGACCAGCGTGTTCGCCATTCCCCTTTCGAAGCCCCGCTCGGCGACGAGGTAGAGGGGCATCATGCTGTAGATGCCGATGCTCGAACCGATGGCCAGGCCGAACAGAACGGTCATGATCCAGAAGGCGGGTTTGCCGAACAGCAGCCGAACGTTGCCCGGCGAGGGCGCTTCCCCCGTTCTTTCGCCGCCGGAGCCGAAACGCAGAAAGGTCAGTCCCAGGATCACCGAAGCCAATCCGATCAGCGCGAGAACCCCGCGCCAGGGAACAAAGACGAGAAAGCTTTCAACGAGCAGCGGGGCGGAAATGTAGGCAAGGGTTGGGGCCAGTTCATGTACCGAAATCGCCTTTCCCCAGTGAATCGGACGGAACGAGTCGGTGATCGTGGTGATTGCAGAGGGAAGGTAGATCCCGGTGGACGCGCCGAGGAGGATCAGTCCCAGACGGATGATCCAGAGGTTGTGGCTTGCGGCAATCAGCAGAAAGACACAGCCGCAGGCGACGGCGGCCAGGACGATCGTCCGGCGGTGCGTCAACCGGGACGAAACAAACCCCGATCCTAACAGGCCTGCCGAATAACCGATCGCGATCAGTAAAAAAAGGCCGCCCGCCCCGGCATGGTCGAGATGGAGTTCCTGTTCGATGACCGGCATCAGGGGGGCCAGCACGATCCGCGAGAGAAAATTGACGAGAAAGATCCCCGTCAGCAGCATCAGCAGGAAGAGCTGGGATTTTCCGGCAAGCGGGGCGTCCGTCATGGACCAATTTCCGGGCGGTTCATCGCCATCCGCTTTCGGCCCTCCCGGAAGAGAACCTCCATGTCGTCCGTCGTCACCGACTCAATGAACCCGCGACCGAAGCGCGGATGGGCGATCGCGTCGCCCTTCTCGTAACGTTCCGTCCATTTGTAATCCCAGACGACGGCATCCGGGGTCATGGCGGCGTTTTTCGCCTCCCACTGCCTCGCATCCGCCGGGTGGACCGCTTTCAATCGGGGCGCCGCCGCCCCGCTCCCGTTCCGACGGACGGCCGGAGCCAAACGCCTCTTTTCCGGAGTCGGTCCATGATAGCGGTGCTCGGCTCCGCAGGTCTTGCACTTCACCCCCCGGACTACGCCCCCCACCTCATACAGGACGATGTGGGCCAGCGTGAAACCGCACCGCGAACAGAAGGCATCGATATTTTTTCCAACGAGTGACACGCAAAACCTCTTTCTCCAGGATTCGATGCTGCCTTTATCATGACGGTGTCCGTTTGCAAACCGTTTTGTCACCTCCACGACTACTGGAAGCCGCTGCCCAACGACGAACGGGACCTGATCCTGGCGGCCAAGGCCTGAAAAGCGCCGACCGGCCTTCGGTTCCTGATCGCGTATAGCCTTCTGCAACCTTTTCCCTGATCAGATTTTCAATGAACAACGGCGGCAGTTCTCACCGACTGCCGCATCCTATCGCACCTGAAAACATCTCTCAAGACGGGTTGCTCGGACGTTTACCTACATCCTAACCACTCTTCATTCCAAAATCATCCTGAATGTCGGCGATTATGCTTTTCTTATTCTAACCGACAGATATTATGGAGAGCAACTTTTTTAAATTTTTTGTCATCCTACTTTCCATGTTCTACCTCCTCTCTTTCAGGTTTTCCTTGAGTCTGTCTCTGCGGCCGCTGAACCTGAGGTTGTCTCTGCGGCCGCTGAACCTGAGGTTGTCTCTGTGGCTGCTCAACCCGAGGTTGTCTCTGTGGCTGCTCAACCCGAGGTTGTCTCTGCGGCTGCTCAACCCGAGGTTGTCTCTGTGGCTGCTCAGCCCGAGGTTGTCTCTGTGGCCGCTGAACCTGAGGTTGTCTTTGTTTCTGAACCTCAGGTCTCTGTTGATATTTCTGTTGCCTTTGTTTTCTTAGTTCCTGTCTCTGTTGTTGCGGTCGAGGTTGATAGTTCTGGACGCCCCAAGTTCCCCGCCTTTCCCAACGTCGATTATTTTGCCAGCTCTTCCAGTTCTGTTGAAGTCGTTGGTTAGGAATCCGTTCATAATTCCAGCGGTGTCCATACCAATTACGGTCTCTGTAGTATCCCCTCCATCCTGGGTCTACATCAAAATAAAAACTTGGAACATTGTTATAATAACCCCAGCCCCGGTCATAATAATGTGAACGATACCAACGGCCTTCCCATGGACGCCACCACCAACCATCCCAGAAAAAGAGGTCTACATCAATGTCGGGAACAACGTAGACATTCGTCTCAGGTATCACTACCACCTCTGGTGGTGCGAAAAACGGAATCGGCGGAGGGAGGTTGGCCTCTACGGAGTTGTCAGGTTCCATCGGTTCCATATCCTGAGCCAATGCCCCTTCATTGACAGGATCACTCACTACTGAAAAAGCATAACGGCCGGATACCACGTATCCGTTACGCCTATAGTTGTAATAGGCCCTCACCTCGTATTCCCCTGGTGAGGGAGGGTCAAAGATTAAGGACCCCTGACCCAATCCCCTAGGCATGTATTTATAGTTTCCACCATCAGTATCCGGAGAGCCTACCGGTGCTATACCTGAGCTTGCAGAAGAAGGTCACCATGATCAAAAGGACAATGGAAACGATTGGTCTAATCTTGAGACTCCTTATCTTCATCTGTTTACTCCTTCCTTCAATCGCTAACATGATTCAGTCTGATATGATCTAATCAGGCCCTGAGATGATTTTCTCGGTCTTCCTTGCCCCCGAAATTCCACCCGTCTTTCAATTTTCTTTTCTCTCTCATCCACATATTGTGAACTGCCGGCCAACTGTCCTCTTTTTCTCTTATTCCTTCGGAACCATTCTATACCTTTTAGCATACCTATGGCGGGAACCCGAGAAAGCGATATAACTAATGGGTGAGGACGTCATCGGTATGACGGATAACATCCGCAATCCAGGCGTTCAGACTCTTTCCCGACGCATTGGCCAAAGTTGCCGCCTTGTCGTACAACTCCTGGGAAAGGCGAAGGTTTAATCTGCCCATTCATTTTAAACCATTTGCGAATACTCGTTACTGCTCCTTTGTCGGTATCGGGCGACGCGTGGGGACGATGAAACATCCTTCGTTCTCCGAATAGCCGGACACCGACACGCGATCCTTCCCGTTCCGTCACCTCCGCACCCAACTCGCGGAACAACGCCTCAATATCGCGCCATTTCACCCTTGCGCTGGAGGGATATGCAAAGATCAGTTCAAGGGTTTTGCGGTGCTTGCGCGTCATGGCTGAATGGTGCCAAATTATGGCGTCATTGTCAAAGGAGAAGTTTTGTTGTGAGAAGTTTTGTTGTGTGTAATGCCTTTTTACGTTAATCGGCGGTCGGTCGGACCAGGATCTTTCTCGTCCGTGGACCGTCGAACTCGCAGAAGAAAATGGACTGCCATGTCCCGAGAACGGGCCGGCCCTCTTCAATGAAGATGGCCTGCGACGCCCCGAAAAGGGAGGCCTTGACGTGGGCGGCGGCGTTTCCCTCCGCATGTCGGTAATGGTCCGTGAGCGGTACGATCCGGTCCAGGGCGGCAAGGATGTCCCGCTGAACGTCCGGGTCGGCATTCTCATTGATCGTGACCGCCGCGGTCGTGTGGGGCACAAAGAGACGGCAGATTCCAGTCTTGATCCCCGTTTCCAGGATTGCCGCCGCGACACGCTCCGTGATGTCGATCATCTCGCACCGGGCCGTCGTTAGGATGGTCAATGACGTCATGCCTGCCTCGTTTTTGGTCACACCTTCCATATCTTTTCTCCCGTAAATCAGTTTCCGATTGGGTTCATTTTATATCGGCGGTCAGCTCCTCATAGAGCCTGCGGCCGATCGTGAGGCCGCGGTCGATGAAATCGGGGCCGTATTCGCGCCCCGTTGCCGTCCGAAAACTCTCCCGGACCTTCCGGATCCCCTCGAGACCGGCGAGAAATTGGGGCAGGAACGTCTGCAGCGGAATTCCGCGGGGGATGATCATCGCCCAGAGGGTTTCCGTGAAGTTGTCCGGCCCCCAACGGAATTTGTCCGCATCGTAGAGCGCGTCGGCGAGGAGCCGCGCCGTGGGGCCGGCATCGGTGTGAAAGGGCCGGAAGGCCTCATGGTTGCGGATGGCGCCGGTGACGCCGGCGCACTCTTCATCGCGAAGGGGGAAGGAGGCCAGAATCCCGGCCGCTTCTTCCGCACCCCGCTCGGCGTGGTTCTTCTCCGACCGCCGGATGTCGTGGAGGAGGCCGGCCAGGTGGGCGAGGAGGACAAGCCGCCGGACGCGTGCATCAGGGGGCGCCCCCCCTTCCTCGATCAGGATCAACGCGCCGACATCGATGGCCACCTTCCGGACGTGGATGAGGCCGTGGCCGAGACAATTCCCCCGTTCCTCGACGATCCTCAGTGCCTCTTCGACCAACGGTTCGGCGGCGAACCATTTCCGAGATAGGGCCACCTCTCTTTCCCGCTCGAGATAGAAACGGGGCGTTCCAACCTCGGCGGCAATCTTCCGGGAGAGGTCGATGGCCCTGCGGTATTCCTGATCAGGCAACCGTTTCACCTCCGTTCCGGCAGGATGGCCTCGTGATAAAAAAGCCATTTTGGGGATACTTCCCATGAAGTCGTGAAGGATATTTTACCGACTTTTCGGGAAGGCGGCAATACTTTTTTTTCAGCCGGTCGCCTCGGTCAAAATCGGCTTCGGCGGGCGGTTTAAGATTTTCCGTTCCGGGCAATGGGCGCCGTCAGAAGTGGAAGGCGTTGGTTGCCGTACGAGGGCGTTTCCCGGGTATTTTCTTGACACCCGGGGATCATTGGTCGATAATCCCCCTGCATCCGCCATCGGTCGGGATCATGGAAGGTTGGAAAAGGGCGCTCACCATGAAAGGCAGGCGGTGCGGGATATGCGGCATCAGGTACAGCGGATCAACGCCGTATTGAAAGGATCGACCTTGAGCCCCTGTTCGGCAGGGGCGGGTTTTTTATGATGAGATGGCCGCACGGCGCCCGCAAATAGACAGAAGAAAGGAAAACCGTGGAAGGTCTTGATGCAATTTTTTCTCCGGAATCCGTCGCCATCATTGGCGCCTCCAATACCCCGGGCAAGGTGGGGCATGACATCTTTGCCAATATCCTCTATGGCGGTTTCAGAGGGACCCTTTATCCGGTCAATCCGAAGGCCAAGTCCATCCTGAGTGTGAAAACGTTTTCCACGGTCAATGCGATCCCCGACGGCGTCGATCTTGCCATCGTCATTCTGCCGCCGCGGGCCTGCCTCAGCGCAGTCGAGGAGTCGATCGAAAAAGGGGTCGGGGGGATCGTGATCGTCTCCGCCGGTTTCCGCGAGGTCGGCGGCGAGGGATTGGAGATCGAAAACCAGATCGTCTCCCGCTGCAAGCAGGCGAACGTCCGCCTCGTCGGTCCCAACTGCCTGGGTGTGATCAACCCCGTTTCGGACGTCAGCCTGAATGCGAGCTTTTCCAAGAGAATGCCCGCCGCCGGCAACATTTCGTTCATTTCCCAGAGCGGGGCGCTCTGCACCGCCGTCCTCGATTTTGCGGCGGACCGAAATATCGGTTTTTCGAAATTCATCTCGATCGGAAACAAAGCGGACGTGGATGAGCTGGATCTGCTCCGCTACTTCCACAACGACCTCGATACGTCAGTCATCATCCTCTACCTAGAGGAACTCCGCAGGGGACGGGAGTTCATCGATGCGGTCAAGGAGATCACCTCCGGCCACCGGCCCACCCCGGTACTGATCATCAAATCGGGCCGGACCAGGGCCGGCGCCCAGGCGGCCGCGTCCCACACCGGCGCACTGGCCGGTACGGAGGCCGTCTACGACGCCATTTTCAAGCAGGCGGGGATCATCCGGGCGGAGTCCATCGCTGAACTCTTCGATTTCGCAACGGCCTTTGCGTACAAGCATGAAAGCATTCTCGGCAAGACGAAGCGGAAGATCCCCAGCGGGAGACGGGTGGCCATCGTGACGAATGCCGGCGGTCCGGGGATCCTGGCAACCGACATGACTGTTTCCTCCCATCTCGAACTGGCGAAGTTCACGCAGCAGACAATTGACGAACTGGCCAGCCATCTCCCCGCAACGGCCAACATCCACAACCCGGTGGACATCATCGGTGACGCCCCTTCCGACCGTTACGAGAAAGCCCTCTCCACGGTTATCAAGGATGAGGGGGTGGACGGCGGTCTGGTCATCCTGACCCCGCAGTCCATGACGAACGCACTGGGGACGGCCGAGGCGATCGTCCGCGTTGCCCGCCGCTCTCCCAAACCGATCCTTTGCTGTTTCATGGGGGTGGTCGACGTCTCCGCCGGGGTGAAATACCTCCAGGAACACGGCTATCCAGTCTATAAGTTTCCCGAAGACGCGGCCAAGGCCCTGGGGGCGCTCTATCAGTATTCCCACTGGCTGAGCCGGGAGCACCTCCCGCCGTTCACGCTTACGCACGACAAGACCGAAGCGGAGGCGGTGATCCGGCGTTGTCTCGCCGCCGGGAGGACGCGCCTGGGCGAGCTGGACGGCCTGGAGATCCTCAAGTGCTACGGCTTCAATACACTGCCGACGAGGCTCGCGAAGAACGATGCGGAGGCGGCGAAGATCGCGGAGGAGATCGGGCTTCCGGTTGTCATGAAGATCGCCTCCCCGCAGATCCTCCACAAATCGGATGCGGGCGGCGTTGTCGTCGGGATCAAAACGAAGGAGGAGGCGAAAAGTGCCTTCACCCGGATCATCGCGAGCGCGAAGAACTACGACCCCAAGGCTCTGCTGGAAGGGGTCCTCGTGCAGAAGATGGCGGCGCCGGGGGACGAGGTGATCCTCGGGATGAACCGCTATGCGGCGGGACCCCTGATCATGTTCGGTCTGGGTGGTATCTTCGTTGAGATCTTCAAGGACGTCGTCTTCCGCCTGGCCCCCATCGACCGGGACGAGGCACACCGGATGGTCCGCGAGATCAAGGGCTACCAGCTCTTCACCGGCTTCCGGGGACGCCCGAAGGGGGATGTCGAGATCCTGGAGAAGAACATGGTGCGGCTTTCCGACATGGTCGTCAATCACCCGGAGATCATCGAACGGGACGTCCAACCCCTTCTGGTCCATGAGGAGGGGAAGGGGGCGACCGTCGCCGACTGCCGGATCATCCTCAAACCGTCGGAAAGTTCCGAAAAATAAACGTGAAGCAGGGGGCTGCGGCGCAAGCAGCCCCTCATTTATTTACAGGGACGGCCGGTACGCCCGGGAAACGGAATGGCTTCAAGGCCTGCAGGTCCGGCCGGGCGGCTTGCCGGCAGGAGACCATGAAAGTCGTCATCGTCCGGAAACCATCGGCAGAGATCGACAAGACCATCCGGGAGGCTTTTCCGCCGGAATGGAAAGTCGTCCTGACCGGGCCGGATGGTCTTCGGGCGGAGATAGCCGATGCAGATCAACCCACAGAAAGGAAATTCGACACATGACGCAAACCAATCCACTTCTTCC
>JAPLJX010000160.1 GCA_026388375.1 Deltaproteobacteria bacterium | reverse complement strand
TCGCCCTGCCGGCGGTTGCGCCTTCGGCGGCATTCCCCTCCCTCCCGCGACGCCCGCCTTCCACTTCAGAGACTCCCGTCCCCGATTCTTAAGAAGGATCCTTTTCGTAATTTGCTCGCCCGGGCGGATCGTTCCGAAATCCATCCGGAGGGGTTCCACCTCTAAAAGAGGCACGGAGGCCAGCTCAACAAGTCTGACATTGAAGAAAACGGATATCGTCCCGCCATCATAATTAAAACGGAGCTCTTCCCGCAGATCTCCGAGAGGGGCCTCGCGGCGAAAGGCGGCTGCATCACCTCCCGCCTCCAGACGGAGGATCAACGAACATCTCCGGTTTTTCGACGTGCCGACCTCCCTTACATAAACAAGATGGATCCTCAGGGGCTCCGGCGTCTGACCGATGAGTCCGGAGAGATTCAGACCCCCCGAAAGCGTCCACCCTTTCGGTTCTTCCGCGAACCACTCCGGCTTCCCCGGTCCCACATTCTTCAGATAGAATGTCCCTTTCGCTTCCGCTCCCGGACCGAGGGCGCCGAGGTTGATTTCCTGAGGGTTGACCGTCAGGACTGAACTGAGAGAATCCAGGTCATCGCCTGGAATCAAAGGGATTTCCGGGACATTCTGACCAAAGGCCTTCACGGCGGAAAGCCCGAGCAAAAGAAGTATAAAAGTGGTGAATAAACGCCTTGCCATAAACACTCCATACCGATCACGTATCGGCCGCTTCTAACCCAAAGCACCAAAGAACGCAATGGTTTTTCGCCATCAAAAGACTTGACACCCCTCGGAGATCCGATATATCTTCCCACGTTTTTCATGCATTTTCCGAATAATCGGGTGCGGTTTCAAACCGCAAGAATTGGGATCGACACAAAAGATGGATCAGGAATCGCTGAAATACTGGATCGCTCTCAAGGCGGTTGATGAGGTGGGATGCGTGGGTTTCCGGTCCCTGCTTCAGGCCTTTTCGTCGCCGCGGGCAGTCTTTTCCGCCACCGCACAGACCCTCCAGGTCATTCCGGGAATTGGGCCGAAGACGGCGGATCACATCCGATCTTTCTCCAACTGGAGTATGGCCGAGCGGGAGGTTGAACGGGCGGCTGAGCTCGGCGTTGATATCGTCATCTGTGAAGATCCTCTCTACCCCCGGAACCTGCTGAACACCTACGACTACCCGCCCTTTCTCTACGTTAAGGGATCGCTATGCCCGGCGGAGATTTTTGTGGCGGTCGTCGGATCGCGTATCGCCTCCGTCTATGGTCGCTACACCACGGAAAAGATCAGCCGCGAACTCGCCCTCAAGGGGATCACCATCGTCAGCGGCCTTGCCCGGGGGATCGACGCCGCGGCTCACCGGGGCGCCCTTGCCGGAAAAGGAAGGACCATTGCCGTACTGGGCTGCGGTCTCGACATCGTCTATCCGCCGGAAAACAAGGAACTGGCAGCGGCCGTCGTGATCCACGGCGCCCTCGTCACGGAATTTCCGTTCGGCACGCCGCCCAACGCACCCAATTTCCCGTCGCGGAACCGGCTCATCAGCGGGATCTCCCTCGGGGTCGTCATCGTGGAAGCCGGCGAGAAGAGCGGCTCTTTAATCACGGCGCGAATTGCCGCCGAGCAGGGACGCTCGGTCTTCGCCGTTCCGGGGGAGATCGGCGCTGCCGGCTCGCGGGGAACGCACCGCCTGATCAAACAGGGGGCCATGCTGATCGAAAACGTGGATGATATCCTCGAGGAGATCCTTCCCCAGGTGGGAAAACCCTCGTCTGTTTCCGACGGACCATCACCGACTTTCCGGCCCGAGGTGTTTGAGCCCGACCGGGAATCGGCCCCCGTGCCCGCTTCGGGTGGTGATGTCGCCGGTCTTGGGGATTCGGAAAAAAAGTTGTTGTGGGAAAACGGTGTCTGCGTAAGGAGTCATCGATTTGAAATCATTGATTGTTGTAGAATCACCCACCAAGGTGAAAACCATCAGCAAATACCTCGGAGCGGACTACGAAGTCCGGGCCTCCGTCGGCCACGTCAAGGATCTTCCGAAGAGCAGCCTCGGGATCGATACCGAAAAGGGGTTCGAGCCCACCTACCTGGTCATGGAGAGCAAGAAGAAGGTAATCGCCGATCTCAAAAAAGCGGCCGCCGGGGTGGAGCAGATTCTCCTCGCCCCGGACCCGGACCGCGAAGGCGAGGCGATCGCCTGGCATGTAGCCGAGGAGATCGGAAAGAAGAAAATAGTCCGGCGCGTCCTGTTCAATGACCTCACGCGGGAGACCATCCTCGACGCGCTTGCCCACCTGCATGATCGCGGTATCTATCACCGCGACATCAAGCC
>JAPLJX010000359.1 GCA_026388375.1 Deltaproteobacteria bacterium | reverse complement strand
GACGACAGGACAGGAGCGTCGCTGAAGCTTATCGTACTCCATCCGCAGGGACGCATCTGGAACCTGGTGGCGGGCGGCGGGGCCTCGGTGATTTATGCCGACACAGTGGCGGACCTGGGGCTGGCAGATGAACTTGCCAACTACGGCGAATACTCCGGCGACCCCAGTATGGAGGATACCTACGAATACACCAAGGTTGTGCTGGACCTGATGACGCGTAAGAAGGATCCTAAGGGCCGGCCAAAGTTCCTGCTGGTCGGTGGCAGCATCGCCAATTTCACCGATGTGGCCCAGACATTCACCGGTATCATCAAGGCGATAGAGGAGTACTCTGAAAGGCTCAAGGCCGTGAATTCGAGGATCTACGTACGCCGAGGCGGTCCGAACTATGAGGCAGGTCTGGCCAAATTCCGCAAGTTAGGTGCAAGTCTAGGTTTGCCTATCGAGGTGTATGGACCGGAAACGCACATGACCAAGATTGTCCGTATGGCATTGGAGGATTGAGCCATGTCAACCCATGAATTATTCAGCCGGAACACCCAGTCGTTCGTTTACGGCGCTCAGTCTAAGGCCGCCCAGCGGATGATCGATTTTGATTACCTCTGCCGCCGGGATACCCCATCCGTCGTCGGCATCATAACACCTGAGGGAGAGGGATATGAGAAATGTTTCTGGGGGACGCGGGAGATCATTGTCCCCCGATACCGCACGCTTGCCGCCGCGGCAAAGGAGCACCAGACGGCGGACGTGCTTGTGAACTTCGCTTCCGAGCGTTCCGCTTACGCGGTTTCCCTTGCCGCACTTGATATCGAGACCATCCGTGTGGTGGTGATTATCGCGGAGGGCGTTCCCGAGCGACACTCGCGCGAGCTGGCAGCGCTGGCAAGGCAGAGGGGGAAGTGGATCATCGGTCCAGCCACCGTCGGCGGCATCAAGGCCGGGGCGTTCCGTATCGGCAACACGGCCGGGACGCTGGAAAATATCAAGGAGTGCAAGCTCTACCGTCCCGGTTCAGTGGGTTTTGTCGCCAAATCAGGGGGGTTGTCGAACGAGGCCTACAACATCATTGCACGCAACACCGACGGTATTTACGAGGGCATTGCGATCGGCGGCGACGCATACCCCGGGTCGGGCTTGCTGGATCACCTGCTGCGTTACGAGCATATCCCGGCCGTGAAGATGATGGTGTGTCTGGGTGAGTTGGGTGGCTCCGAGGAATACGAGGTCGCTAAGGCGCTGGAAGAAAAGAGACTGACAAAGCCCCTGGTGATGTGGGTGACAGGCACCTGTGCCCCAATGCTCCCTGGCGCTGTCCAGTTCGGCCACGCCGGTGCCCAATCAGACTCTGCTGCCGAGGGTGCCGCGGCGAAAAACGACGCACTGAGGAAAGCTGGCGCCGTTGTCCCCGACTCCTTCGACAACTACGACGGGAAGATTCGCGAAACCTTCGAAGCGCTCAAGGCGCAGGGCAGGATCGATCCGGTGGAGGAGTTTGACCCCCGACCGGTGCCGATGGATTACTCCGATGCGGTTAAGAAGGGCATCGTGCGCAAGCCGACCAACATCATCTCCACCATCTGTGATGAACGCGGCGAATTGCATAACTACTGCGGTGTACCCATCGACGAGGTGATCAGCAAGGGTTACGGCATCGGCGGTGTGATCGGCCTTCTGTGGTTCAAGAAGGAATTGCCCAAGTACGCCTGCGAGTTTTTCGAGCTGGTCATCCAGATCATCGCCGACCACGGTCCGGCGGTATCGGGGGCGCATAACACGATCGTCACGGCACGGGCGGGAAAAGACCTGATCCCTGCGCTGGTGGCCGGCATTGTTACCATCGGTCCCCGGTTCGGTGGCGCCATCAACGGCGCGGCGGATTATTTTCGCCTGGGACTGAACAAGGGGTTGTCGCCCCGCGACTTCGTCGAATATATGAAGGCCGAAAATTTCCTGATCCAGGGAATCGGACATCGCCTGCACAGCGTGGACAACCCGGACGCCCGGGTGGAGATCATGATCGCCTTTGCCCGCCGGCACTTCACATCCACCCGCACGCTGGATTATGCCATGGGTGTCGCCGAAGTTACCTCATCTAAAAAAAGCAACCTTATCCTAAATGTGGATGGTTGTATCGGCGCGTTGTTTGTAGACCTGCTGGCCGGAATCGGATACAGCGACGGCGAGATTCAGGAGCTGACGGATATGGATTTTTTCAATGCGATCTTTGTGCTGGGGCGCTCCATCGGATTCATGGGGCACTACTTCGACCAAAGGCGACTGTCGGCCCCGCTCTACAGACATCCGCTCGACGATATCCTGTACAATGTACCCGGCTCACCCGAGAAGGTTAAGCTTGTTGCTTGACCGGTTCGGGATGAGGGTGTCTATGAGCCGGAAAGGGAATTGCTATGACAACGCTCCTTTGGAAAGCTCCTGGGGAGAGATCAAGAACGAACAGATCCACAATTGCCGGTATGCAACCAGGCAAGAGGCAATACGAGACATTACAGAGTACATCGAGATTTTCTATAACCGGCAAAGAAGGCAGGCCAGACTCGGTTTTCTGTCTCCCGCCGTTTTTGAACGATGGTTCTATGAAAAACGACTGGCAGCATGAAATGGTTGGTGTCCACTATTGACGACCGACCTCAGGTCCCGCAACCGGAGGGTCATTCTTCTGGCCGTCCGGATAAAGGCCGCTGGCGCCGAAACCGGAGGACATGACGCCGAGCGCCAGGCCGACCTTCCGCCGGAACCAGTTGGTGACGACCCGCATGAAGACGACCGAGGTGCAACCGCCGCCTCCGAAGGCGATCAGAACGAAGCTCGCGTAGAACATCCAGAGCGATTGGGTGGCGCTCATCATGAAAAAACCGAGGCCGATCGTGATTACGCCCAAAAAGACGAGCTGCCGCGGGCCATAGCGATCCACGAGAAAGCCTACCAGCAGCGGAGCGAGGAAGCTCATCTCAAGGCCTCGGAGGCTCAGTGCAAAGGAGACCTGGGTATAGCTCCAGCCGAACTCCCGGACGAGGGGATCGATGAAGGCGGTGAATCCGTAGAAGATGATGCCCCCGGTATAGAGGCCGATGGTGAAACAGGCGAGGACGATCCACCAGCCGTAGAAAATATCGCCCAGCCCGAAGGGAAGCCGGGAGCGCGTTTTTTCATCCATCATGGTTGAAATTAAACAGACCTTCGGCCGGTTGTCAAGGCGGGAAACGGTCTGGGAATCAGCATGCCGCGGCCGTCCGACCCAAGCGGACGGCCAGATGTTAAAATTCTTGACAAGTGTGAGAAGTCACCATAACCTGAGCGCCGCGGCAAATGGTGTATACAATTTACAGTGTGCAATCGTGCGCCGCAATGAACCCGGAATGGAGGAATGATCCCTATGGTCACGGAAATGTCTTCAAGTCCCAAGGTGATGGCCAGGCACGAACTGCTCGAGAAATTTTGCATCCAGGTGCTGGAGAAACTGGGTGTGCCGCGGGATGAGGCCGAGATCACGGCCAATACCCTCGTGACGGCGAACCTGCGGGGTGTCGACACCCACGGCGTTCTCCGCCTGCCCCTCTACGCGGCCAGATTGAAAGGAGGCGCCATGGCGCCCTCCGTGAACCTGACGACGGAGAAAGAGACGGTGGCCACCGCCCTTCTGAACGGGCACGACGGCATCGGCCAGGTGATCAGCTACCGGGCCATGCAGCTCGCCATCCGGAAGGCGAGGGAGGTCGGCGTCTCCTACGTGGTCGTCAAGCGCAGCAACCATTTTGGCGCCGCCGCCTACTACCCCATGATGGCCCTGGCGCAGGACATGATCGGTATCGCCTTGACCAACGCCTCGCCCCGCTTGGCTCCGACCGGCGGGGTCGAGAGACTCTTCGGCAACAACCCCTGGTCCATCGCCGTGCCTGCCGGAGAGCGACTTCCGGTGGTGCTGGACATGGCCAACAGCGTGGTCGCGGCCGGAAAGATCCGCATCCTCCAGAAGGAGGGAAAGCCGGTCCCCGAGGGTTGGGCGCTCAACCAATACGGTGAGCCGACCACGGATGCCGGGGATGCCTTGAAAGGGATCCTGTTGGCCATCGGCGGCTACAAGGGCTACGGGATTACCCTGATGGTTGATCTTCTGACCGGCGTACTGGCGGATTCCAACTACGGTCCGCGGGTCAAGGGTCTCGACCAGGATGTCGATCCGGCGGGAACCGCCCACAGCTTCATGGCCATCAACCTTGCCGCCTTCACCGATGCAGCGGCCTTCAAGGGCCGGATGGACTCCTATATTGATGAGATCAAGTCCTCCGGGAAGGCCAGGGGATCCGACGTGATCTATCTGCCGGGCGAGCCTGAGCACCTGAGGGTGCAGGAGAGGATGGAGAAGGGGATTCCGCTGCAGGCGAAAGTAGCGGAAGAGCTTCGGGCCATCGGCAAGGACCTGGGAATCCCGATAGACCTCTAAGCTTTTGAAATGACCGAGCGAAACCAGACCAATGTCAAAGTGATCTTCGCCCTCACCCTGATCCACTTCACGGGCGATTTCTATGTCTCTTTCGTCGGCCCGCTCCTTCCGGTTTTCGTGGACAAATTTGCGCTGTCGCTGGCCCAGGTCGGCCTGATCACCGGGATGATGCGGATGCTCGCCTTTATCGTCCAGCCGGGCGTGGGTTATTTTGCCGACCGCTATCCGTCGCGGATCTTCATCATCGGCGGGCCGCTTCTTTCCATCATCTTCATCGCCCTGGTCGGCTGGGCGCACTCCTTCTGGGATCTTCTGCTCTTTATCGCGATCGCATCGATCGGGGCCTCGATGTTCCATCCCTCCATGGCGGGGATGATCGCAAGCTACGCCGGTCGCCGCTTTGGCCTCTCCATGTCGATTTTCAACATGGGAGGGACCTTCGCCTACGGTGTCGGACCGCTCTGCATCGCCTGGCTCGTCAGCCGCTGGGGTTTGGAGGTCACCCTCTGGACGGCGATTCCGGGGCTTGCCGTGATGGCCCTGCTGTTCACGATCACGCCCCGGCCGCTCGCGGAGGGGCTCCGGGTCAGGAAGGATTGGGCCACTCCCTCGTTTCCATCGGTCTGGGCATCTCCCTCTTCACGGTGGCGGGGGCCGTGAGCGGCCTCCTCTCCGGCCACCTCTCCGACCGGATCGGTTACAAACCGATTTTCTATGTCACCTTCGTCCTGGTTACCCCGGCCCTTTTTCTGATGCTCATCTTGCCGGGGAAATGGATTTATCTGGGTGCCGCGCTGGCGGGGTTCCTGATTTTCGCCACACTGCCCCTGGGGCTCGTCATGGCGCAGAAGCTGGCGCCGCAGGGCAAGTCGATGGTCTCCAGCCTGATGATGGGGCTCGGGCAGGGGCTGGGGGGGATGATGGCGCCCCTCGTCGGCAGCATGGCCGACCTTTTCTCGATCCGGACGGTCCTCTGCGGCCTGGCCCTGATCCCCGTGCTCAGTATTGGCCTTGTCTGGTTCTTCCCGGAGAAGCGCCTTCGGGAGCAGACCCTGGTCGGTTGACGCCGACGGCCCTTTTCGGACTCCGGAGAACATTTTTGGTGAAGAAATCCCGTGTCGATTGCGGGAGAGGGGGGGCGAAATTGATTTCCGTTCACAACCTGTTTGACGGGATTTTCCCGGAGCTGCCTGGGGAGGCTGTTGAGGAGATCCTACGGGCGGAGACCTTCCGGATCGAGCGGATCGTCTCCCGGGGGCAGAGCTCGCCCGAGGGTTTCTGGTACGATCAGCAGACGGAGGAGTGGGTCCTGCTCGTTTCGGGAAGCGCCACGCTGGGTTTCGAAGGCGGCCGACGGATCGATCTGAAACCCGGCGATCATCTCCTCATTCCCCGGCATGTCCGCCACAGGGTGGAGTGGACCGATCCGGGACAGGAGACAGTCTGGCTCGCCGTTCATTGGATCCGCGGATCATAAATGTATTTCAGCAGGCGATCTCCTTGAAAAACCGGTCCGTCCGTTTAAGCGTACTTGTGAAAAAAGTATATCTTCCAGTAATGTGCGTTGTCTTTTTTAAATGCGTTCCGAACTTTCCATTTGACAGACAAAGGGGTATACGGTAGCTTCCCAATGGTTTTATTCACGCAACAGATAATGCCCTTTTTTGTTTCCAGCCTACACCGTTTATCATGATAGGGGGCGCCAGATGAACGAGCTAGCGAGGACAAATCCGGAACTGATCGCAGAGAGCTTCGTCTTAACGCAGAGAATCAGGGACCTGGAACAATCGTTGTCAGAGCGCAAACAGGCGGAGGTGGCACTGCGTGAGAATGAGGCTCGGTATTACACAATTCTTGTGAGCATCGAGGATGGCTATTTCGAGGTTGATCTTGCCGGCAACTTTACCTTCTTTAACGACTCGGTTTGCCGAATGCTCGGATATTCCCGAGCTGAATTGCCGGGCATGAATAGCCGTCAATACACCGATAAGGAGAACGGCGAAAAACTCTATCAAGAATTCAATAAAATCTTCCGAACAGGGGAACCCTCAAAAGGGGTTGATCATGAAATTATTAGAAAAGACGAGACAAAACTTTATATTGAATCCTCTGCATCTCTCATAAGAAACATATACGGTCATCCGGTAGGGTTTCGTGGCATTATGCGCAATATCACCGACCGAAGGCGGGCTGAGGAGGCGTTGCGGAAGAGCAAGGAGTGGTTCCACGCCATATTTGCGCAGACAGCGGTGGGAGTGGCCGAGATCGAAATGGCCACGGGCCGTTTTCTCACGGTGAACCGGCGGCTTTGCGAACTCGTGGGCAGGACCGAGGAGGAGCTGCTGGCCACCACCTTCCAGGCAATGACACATCCGGATGATCTTCATTTGCAAGAGGAAAAAACGGCACGGCTGTTGGCCGGGAAGATCGAGCACTACACTCTGGAGAAAAGATACATTTCGAAGGACGGGGCGATTATCTGGGTGAATCTCATGGTATCGCCGATCCGGAAACCGGCGGAAGAACCTGGGCGAAGTATCGTCGTGGTTGAGGACATCACCGAACGCAAGCGGATAGAAGACGAGATATGGGAGATGTCCTTCGAATGAAACATCATACCCGACAAATATGTGCTGCTACTCTCCGTCCATCCAATACATATCTCTTCAAATCGCATCTTCCGGATCTTCTGTAGCCCCTATGTCCGTCCCATCCAGCACTTCCGAATGACACAGCATACCGGACAAATTTGTACAACAACACCGAACGGTTTTTATTTGTTGTTGACAATACCGAATCGCTCATGGTAGCGATACCCGCGATGAGTTGCCGATTGCCGCGTGAAAACTACTTACTTGTTGGAAAATATTGAGATAAAATCGGTTCTCATCCGAACGAAACATCATACCGGACAAATTTGTGCTACAGCACCGGGTAGTGTGTATATTGAGAGAAAAGCGGGCATCATTCTGAGAATTCTAGGCGGCAATTCGGAACCTGTCGGCGCCCGTCTGATCGCCAATCAATTACAAAATCTTCCCTGAAGAAGACTGGAAAGGGCGGAGGAAATGACCGTTGCCGATCATAATAAAATGAAATTGTCTATATTTTATTGTTCAAACTGCTTCGACGGAACAGAATTTGACCGGATGTCCCGCGAAGAGGAAGGCGTTGAATACACCATCATCAGCCTTCCCTGTTCCGGCAAGGCGGACCTCCTCTATCTATTGAAGGCATTTGAGACAGGGGCGGACGGTCTTGCCTTGGTCACTTGCCCGAAAAATGAATGCCATTACCTGGAAGGCAACTTACGGGCGCCTAAAAGAGCGGAAGAGGCGAATCGCCTTCTCGAAGAGGCGGGAATGGGCACTAATCGCATCATAGTCCTGCCTATGAACGACAAGGGAATCGGAGAAATTGTTGCAAAGTTGGCGGCGTTTCGTGAAAAAATCCGCAGCCTGCCGGCATAGGCTGCACGAATGGTATCAGTGAGCGTATCCTTGCCCTGATACGGGTAAAACATAACGGTTCGGAGAGCATAGTGAAAAACGAAAAACCATTTCATGACCAGTTACAGAGTGGAGATTTCATCGTTACGGCTGAATACCTCCCAAAGGCGGAAACCGGAGGAACGGCGATCGAGGCGGCTCTGCAAACACTGGCGGAAGTCCCGTCGGCGGTCAATGTCGCGGATAACCCTTTCGGCATTGTCATGTCCAGCTTGGCGGCATCGGTTATCCTAGCCCGATCGGGCATTGAACCGATCTACCAGGTCGTCACCCGCGACAGAAACCGGATCGCCATCCAATCCGACCTGCTGGGGGCGGCAGCCCTGGGAATCAGGAACATCCTTTGCCTTTCGGGTTACCATCAGACTTTAACGGACAACCCCGAGTCGGCGAACGTCTATGATCTCGACTCCACGCAGTTGGTTGCCCTCGTCAAGAAGATGCGCGACCAGGGAGTGCTCCTGAACGGCGAGAGGATAAACGGCCCCTTTCCGGTGATCGTCGGCGCCGTCGCCAACCCCTGCCTGAAACCCGTGGATTTAGGCATTATCAGGCTGATGCAGAAAGTCGAAGCCGGAGCGGATTTTATCCAGACCCATGCCGTGTTTAACGTAGAGGAATTCGGGCTTTGGCTTGATGCGGCAAAGCAGGCCGGCATAACCGACAAGACGGCGATTTTAGCAGGAGTTTTCCCGCTGGAAAGTGTCGAGGAAGCGGAAACGCTCGCGAAGAAGTATACGGAGTTCCAGATACCCGCCCCCGTCATGGAAAGATTGAAGTCCGCCGGAGATCGAGAGACCCA
>JAPLJX010000291.1 GCA_026388375.1 Deltaproteobacteria bacterium | reverse complement strand
TGATCGTCTATCGCCCCCTCCTCGACCGGATCGGCTGTGCGAACTTTCTCAGCGCCTACACAGGCGGTCATCCGATCAGTCCCGATGTGATCACGTTCTTCCGCGCGATCGGACTCAATCTGAAGCAGTGCTACGGTTTGACGGAAGCGGGGGGCATTTTTCAGATTCAGCCGGACGATGAGGTAAAACTGGAGACCGTCGGCAAACCCCTGCCCGGGGTCCAGGTCCGCATCGCGGAAGACCAGGAGGTGCTGGTCTCGAGCCGCGCCGTCTTCCAGGGGTATGACCAGGATTATCAGGCGACGGAAGCGGCTTTTGTTGACGGGTGGCTCCGGACCGGCGATGCCGGATATCTGGACCGCGACGGGCACCTGCTGATCATCGGTCGAAAAGAGGAGATCATCCGCACCAAGAGTGGAGAAGCCTTTTCACCCGATTTCATCGAAACGCGCTTGAAGTTCAGCCCCTTCATCAAGGAGGCGGTGATTTTTGGCGAGGGGCGTCCCTGTCTGACGGCGATGATCAACATCGATTTCGGTAACACCGGAAACTGGGCGGAGCAAAAAATGATCCCCTATACAACCTATCTCGATCTGTCGCAGCAAAGACCTGTCGAGGATCTGATCCTGGCGGAGATCCGAAAGGTCAACGAGCTATTGCCGGAGGTGATGAAGATCCATAAATTCATCCTGCTCTACAAACTGCTGGATGCGGACGAAGACGAACTGACGCGGACCGGAAAGGTGCGCAGGCGTTTTGTCTATGGGCTTTACCTTCGCCTGATCGAGGCGATGTACAGCGGGGAGGAAGAGGTCCGCGTAAAGGGAAAAATTCGCTATCGGGACGGGCAGACCGGGGAGATCGATACCTGCGTCCGCGTGATTCAGGCTTTATAAGGAAGGGGAAACAGCATGGATTTTTTTACGCAGCTCTTGGTCAGCGGTCTTTCGGTCGGCTTTCTCTATGGACTTTCAGCGATGGGATTCGTGATGATCTTCAAATCCTCCAGCGTGCTCAACTTTGCCCATGGCGAGCTGCTCGCACTCGGCGCCTACTTCTTTCTTGCCTTGGTCACCTGGGCGAAACTACCAATTTTGCTGGCATTTCTTCTGACGCTTGCAGGGTGCTTCCTGCTCGGGATCCTGATCGAGAGAATTTTCCTTCGCCCGCTGATCGGTGAGCCCCTCATCTTCATTATCATGCTGACGGTCGGCCTGGCGGCGATGTTCAAAGGTCTGATCCTCTTGATCTGGGGCGGAAACCTCTACACCTATCCCGATTTTCTGCCGAAAGTCCTGGAGATCCATTGGGGAGTGATCCGGATCCCGCCGGTCTATGGGGCAACCCTGATCATCGGGACGCTTTTTCTGCTGTTCTTCGGCATTTTCTTCAAATTTTCCTCTCAGGGGATCTATATGCGTTCCGTCGCCGACAACCAGCGTGCGGCACTTTCCCTTGGAGTTCACGTGAAGCGCGTCTTCGCCCTCTCCTGGGCAATCGCCGCCCTGGTCGCCGGGATGAGCGGCCTGGTGCTGGGAATCATTAATGGGGTCAATGTTCACAACCTCTCCGCGATCGGGCTCAAGGTCTTCCCCGTCATTATCCTGGGGGGGCTTGACAGCATCGGGGGCGCCATCATCGGCGGGCTCATCATTGGTCTGTTGGAGACCTTCACCGGGGGGTACATATCCCCCTCGCTGCGCGACGTTGTTCCCTATATCGTTCTGGTGGTGATCCTGCTGATCAAACCCTACGGCCTGTTTGGATTGAAAGAGATAGAGCGGGTCTAAAGACATGGGAAAAATTCATCTGCATCCCTGCGGGAATTTCCACGAACACTATGACCGGGAGCTGACCATCTTTGCGACCGATTTCGGCCGCCTCTGGGCCGGAATCGGCATCGTTCTGCTGTTGGCGGCCGTGCCGCTGCTGGCGAGTGCCTATATGATGTATATCCTGAACATGTTAGGCATTGCCGCGATCGCCGCGATCGGTCTCAACATTCTGATCGGGTTCACCGGACAGATTTCGCTCGGCCACGGCGCCTTCTTCGGCGTCGGGGCCTACGCTGGGGCCATCTTCGCGACGGCGCTTCACCTGCCCATGGTCATATCCGTTCCCGCTGCCGGTCTGATCACCGCCGGGATCGGTATGATCTTCGGAATTCCCTCCGGCCGTCTGAAGGGACTCTATCTGACGATCGCCACCCTGGCCGGCCAGTTCATCATCGAGTATGCGCTGATCCATTGGGAATCCCTTACGAAGGGAACCATGGGGATCACACTGCCGCCGGCGCACCTTCTGGGTTTCCCCGTTCAGGGGGATCTCGCTTTTTATTACATCATCTTCACCGCCCTCGCGGGAATGATCTGGATCGCCGTGAACCTGATGCGAACACGTTACGGGCGGGCCTTCATCGCCATTCGGGACAATGACCGCGCCGCGGAAGGGATGGGG
>JAPLJX010000365.1 GCA_026388375.1 Deltaproteobacteria bacterium | reverse complement strand
ATCTCCAGCAGATAGCCCTGATACCCCGACTTACCGGTCGGGGTATCAGGGGCATAATACAAGAACAAGAAGGATGTCCCTATTGAATCTATCAGACTGTGCAACGATCAATCACTCGCTTTTTTCCATCCAACCCATTCCGGAGTCCCGTCCTTGCTTCTCAATCGCAAGACTTCATCTCCTCGCTTCACCGTTGTGGCAAGGATGAAAGTCTCACCGCGAACGGTGACCTGTGAGCCGGTCACAGTAACCCTATCACCTCTTTTAAAATATTTTGCCTGCTCAGAGCCTACAATGTAGGATGCGGGACCAAGGTAAACCGGCAGTATCTCTTTTTTGTCAATAAAGACAGTTAATCGCATTTCCATGCCGAATCCCGGGTCCGGAACGTGGTCTACTTTTATTACTTGTCCTGAGATGGTTTTAATTGTTTTAGAGTCAAAGATTTTTGTGTAAGGGTCTTCTCTCACGGGACCTCTATGCATCGGGTAACCGTAATGGCCGTAATAAGCGCCATAACCACCATAACCATAACCGTAACCGTAGTTGCCCAGTGTCCCCCGATTTACATCCCCGGGGATACCGTAATGCTTGAAAATGTCCATCCCCCAATTCATATCCGCTATGTCCGGCAAATTGTTTTTGTCAAAAGCAGGCGCTTTTGCCATTTGCTCTTTCGATCGATTGAGAATGAATATGCCTTCTGATGGAAGCGTTGCAAGGGATTCCCAAGGGATGGGAATGAGCTTTTCACCGATGCCCAAAAAACCACCGGATTCAAGGACAGCGTACACAATTTGTCCCGTATCGATATCGACGACCAAATCCCCAATCTTTCCTAACGTCTCCCCTTTCCCATTCATCACCTGGGAGCCTATGATTTTTTCCACCATAAAGGCATTAATTCGCAGACCTTCTGCCGTTTTGCCAGTTCCTCCCGCCGGTCCCATTTTCTCTTGAGTAAAACCGTTCGTCCCAAGAAATAGACCGACCATAGCCAAAACAATGATTATCAGATGCTTTTTCATTTTGTATTCCTCCTTTTAGTATTTTTCTTATTATTGGTATCAGGAGCTATTCAACCTTTTCAGTCAAAGTAAAAGTCTCTCGCTTAAGAGGAGAGGGAACGTAGACCAAGTTTATTTCTATCTTTCCAAGTGCCTTTTCTTTTATAGCCGCCCTGGGGATGGTGGCATCTATGGACCCTTCTACAGTTTCGTCAGGTTTTATAACCTTCAACCAGTAGGAAGTAACTTTGGATATTTTTTCTCCGGATTTGAAAGCGATTGGCTTCCCGGCTTCATCTAAGTATTCCAAGGTAGCCGCCTGAATATCCACAATATCTTTAGACATATTGGTTACAATGATGTGCCCCGTAAGACTTGGCGTATCGATGATCTCTTTAGAGGCTGTGTCAATAGTCATTTCCGCTTTAAGATCGCTGAGCTTCACTGAAAAATTCTGTCCCTTAATCTCGGCGTTCGCTGGGACCAAACTCTTTGTGATTTTCTCCTGTTTGGGAGCCTCCACCGTCTTTTTTTCGTTAGAGCAACCAAAAAATCCAATGGCGAGGCACAAAAGTATTAATACGCGGATCTTTTTGTAATACATACGCTATTCTCCTTTCTTGGTTAGAAATATGAGCACGGCCTTTCTTTTCATGACGAATGCCGAACTTGTTATTTTCCCCAATCGATAGTCACTTAGAACCATTTCAGTCGCCTTCAAGAGTTGCTGCTGCACTTGCGGATGCGGATTCCGCTTCCGGCTATTTCTTCTGGTCGGCTTTCTGCTTTGCCTTGTCGACCGCGATATCCTGCTTTTCACCCTTGATGTTCTGCTTGTCCTTGTAGACCTTTTCCGAATCCTTGGACTCCACCGCCATTTTGCCTGAGGCTTTGTCGGCTTTCAGCTTCGCCTTGTCGGCTTTCAGTTGCTTTTCTTCCTGCTATGCGGCCTTGTCAGACTTCATTTGCATCTTGTCCTCCCTGACTGCCGGGGAGGGCTGGGTGATAGCGGTGACGGCGGCGAAAGCGAAGGCCGCGACTACTGTGGGTAGACAAACTTTGTAAATCGATTTCATATTCATACCACCTAAGTAAGTTAAACTGCCGATACCCCGTGATGGGCAGCAATTTCTGATGCGCCGGTCGTCTCGAGGATGCTCTTGGCTTTGGCCACCTCGTCGGCTGTGCCGTGAGCGATCACCAGGAATTTGTCAGACTTGAGCGCCGTCTCATACTTCACGACACTGTCCTTGGGCATCCCAATGCTGTACAGACCGGCGCCCAATGCACTCAGCCCACCGACAACTGCGGCGCCTTCCAGCGCTCCGACAATCCAACCGACTAGCGGGCCGAACACCATGAGGGGACCGATGCCTGGGATAAAGAAAAAAGCCGACCCAAACAGCAAACCCCAAAAGCCACCCCAAAAGGCCCCGAGCTTGCCCCAGACCTTCATGCGGTCGCCGGTATTGTAGTAGCCGATGACGTGCTCTTCGGTGTGATAGTCCTTGCCCACAATGGACAGTTTCTTCATGTCGAACCCCGACCGCTGGAGCTCTTTGATACTTGCTTCTGCCTTGGTGTGGGAGTCATAGACTCCCACCACCGCGCTACTCTTAGCCATGATTTACCTCCTTGTTATAATTTCGCATTCTGTTGTTTGTCAAAAACTCTTTCATTCCCACTGCCGACTATTGCGTCACCATTCGCTTTTGGGTAAGATAGCCAGGACTAATAACAGCATATTTCTTGCCAAACAGAAGGGACCTCAGAAGTTATTTTTACATTTAATAACCGCTGGTTAGAAAAAATTAGAGAACAAGTGAAGTATGAAATGATTCGTTTGACCTCAATATTTTGTGGAAACTCAATATATTGAGGTCTATTTTGAAAGGAGGCGTGCAGTTTAATTTGGTTCGTTTGTCTCCGGAAGGCTATTTTCTCGACTTGCTCTTTGACCACTGTCCTTGGTGCGGCGTATGACCTGGTTCGGATGAGAAACCTGGGGTGGGGGTTGTTGCCTGAGGAAGGGTGAAATGGCCCCTCCCACGGCGATATTGTCCCGCAATTACCACAAAACGGATTGTCAAAGAACACGAAAACCGAAATCAAAAACGAGAGTCAATTTGAAAAATCGATCTGAGAATCGATAAACGCTCCATAAGTCAGTTTTTCAACGGCTTGCTATGGATGGTGGCATTTATGGACCCTTCTACAGTTCCTTCAGGGTTTATAAACTTCAACCAATAGGAAAAAATTTGGGCTATTTTTTCTCCGGATTTGAAAGCGATTGGCTTCCTAGCTTCATTTAAGTTTTCCAAAGTTGCCGCCTGAATATCCAGACTATCTTTAGACCTATTGGTTACCTTGATGTTCCCCGTGAGACTTGGCGTTTCGACGATCTCTTTAGCTTCTTAGCGGACGGGCAAGTCTGTGCTGCGTTAGCTGTGTGCAATGTGAATTCGCAGATCGACTTCGTGTTTCTGTCGATCATCAACCAAAGGGATGACAAGGTCGTGCCGCTCGATGTCGTCGACCGTCAACATCGTCACGCCGTCCGCTGCCCGCGTTTGACATACCGTGATGTGGTAGACCGTCTCCCGATACCGATAGTTCATCTTGAACGACGCCCAGTGTGCGGGGATGCAAGGGGCGACATGCAGTTTGTCCGCCTCAAGCCGCAGTCCCAGGATTGATTCTAAGATCAACCGATACATCCAGCCCGCAGAACCCGAGTACCAAGTCCAGCCACCGCGGCCGGTATGGGGCGACAGCGCATAAACATCGGATGCGACGACGTAGGGCTCGACCTTGTAAATTGCAATCGACTCGGCGCTCCCTGCATGGTTCACCGGATTGATGATCGACAACAGTTCCCATGCGCGACGGTTGTCCCCCATGGCGGCGAATGCCATCGCGGCCCAGACTGCCGCATGGGTGTATTGCGCGCCATTTTCTCTGACGCCGGGAACATATGCCTTTATATAGCCAGGGTCAGGAGTCGATTTGTCGAATGGCGGCGTCAGCAACTGGATCACTGCGTCGTCGCGGTGCACAAGCTGCTTGTCGAGCGCGTCCATGGCCATGCGTGAGCGCTCTGGATTGGCCGCTCCGGATAAAACAGCCCAGCTTTGCGCAATCGAATCAATCCGGCATTCGGGGTTACTTGCCGATCCGAGCGGTGTACCATCGTCGAAGTAAGCGCGGCGGTACCATTCGCCATCCCAGCCATGCTGCTCGATATTCTGGCGAAGCTGTGCCGCTTCCTTCCGGCAACGTTCGACGAAAGCCGGATCGCCATGCAGCCGTGCAACGTCAGCGAATTGCATGAGCACGTCATGGAGGAAAAATCCCAGCCAAACGCTTTCGCCTTTACCCTGCGCGCCCACTTTGTTCATGCCGTCGTTCCAGTCGCCGGCGCCCATGAGCGGCAGGCCGTGTCCGCCAAAGCGGAGGCCCCTTTCTATTGCCCGCATGCAATGCTCGTATAGCGTCGCAGTTTCGTCGGACCGGCCGGGGTGCTCGTAATACGATTCTTCCTCCGGCTTGAGCGGCCGGCCTTCCAGAAAATGCACAGACTCATCCAGCACGCCGGTATCACCGGTACTCGAAACATAGCGACACGTCGCCAATGGCAGCCAAAGGAAATCATCCGAGCAACGGGTTCGAACGCCCCGGCCCAGCGGGGGATGCCACCAATGCTGGACATCGCCTTCCTTGAACTGACGGGATGCACAGAGGAGCAAGTGCGCGCGCACAAGGCCCGGCTCGGTGTGAACGAGAGCCATCACGTCCTGCAGTTGATCGCGAAAACCGAAAGCGCCTGATGACTGGTAAAACGCGCTCCGTCCCCACAGGCGGCACGCCATGGTTTGATAGACCAGCCAGCCGTTGGCCAGCACATTGATGGATGGATCGGGCTTTTCCACGGATACCGCGCCCAGGGCATGCTTCCAGTAGGTCGTGACAACTTCGAGCGCGCCCCGCGCGGCAGCGGATCCTCGAAAACGCTGCACCAGATCGCGCGCATCATCGCCGTTTCGGGCCGCCCCAAGCCGGAAAATGATCTCGCGTTCTTGCCCATCGGCCAGACGACATAGCGGCCGGATTCACAAGCGTTCCGTTGCGCCCAATGAATTCAGTCCTGTCACCGCTGAAACTTCGTATCGCATCGTCCACATCGAAAAAAGCAATCCGTTCGCCGAACTCCGCGTTGTATGCGTTACGCGCCAACAGCGTCCCGCTGTTGGAATCCATCTCCGTGATCACATGCATCATCGATTTCGGCCGCAGTTCTCCCAGCACCCATTCGATGTATCCGGTGACGGAGAGGCGGCGCAACCGGTCCGACGTGTTGCGCACCTTCAATACCGCGAACTTGATCGGCGCATCCAACGCCACATAAACCCACAGTTCGGAGTCGATACCATCCTCTGTATGGGTGAACACACTGTAGCCGAATCCGTGCCGGCAAACGTAATATCCTTGTCCGCGGCTGGGCCAGGGTATGGGTGACCAGAAGTGTCCGCTTTCTTCATCCCGGAGGTAAAAGGCTTCGCCGCCGGAATCGCTTACGGGGTCGTTCGACCATGGCGTGAGGAGAAACTCCTGCGCGTTCTCGCTCCATGTGTTGGCGCAGCCGCTTTCCGAGACGATGGTCCCGAATGACGGATTTGCGAGTACGTTCACCCAAGGCGCCGGCGTCGCTTGGCCGGGTCCGATCGTAATGACGTACTCGCGTCCGTCGGGGGTGAATCCACCAAGCCCGTTGAAAAAGAGCAGATCGCCGCGGGAAGGCACGACGGCTGCTGGTGGCTTTGCGTACAGCGTTCGAGCTGGTGTAACAAGCGGGACAACGGCTTCGGCAATGCTGCGCCGGTTGATCTGTTCCGCCAGCGTGCCACCCCCGTCATCGAGGACCACGCGAGCGACCGACTGAAGCAGAATGCGGTCCTCGCTTGACAAAGGCCCCGCAAGCCTCACGAATATCCCGCCCGGCTGATCGTTAAGATTAGCTTCGGCGCCTGCGGCGATCAGCGCCATGACCTGGTCGTGGAGCGGTTGCCGCCTGCCTGCACCCTCGGAGTTGCAGATCACCAGATCGACGGTCAGTCCCTTTAAACGCCAGTATGCATGGGCCTGCAATAGCCGGCGCACCAAATCGATATTGGCCGGTTCCCCGATCTGCAACAGCACGATCGGTAAATCCCCGGAAATTGAATTCTCCCATAAACCGGATTGCCCGCGGCGGTTCTTGATGAGAATGTCGGGATCGGCGCGGAGCGAAGCATTGGCATAAATAATAGAGTCGGCGAGGCGGTCATAGAGTTGTGCGTCGGCCCGGGTCGCATTGAGCTGCCGCAGGACCGATCCCGGTATTTTTCGATGAGCGTCAGGCATGCGTCGCGGGTCTCACCAACGCCGGTGACGAAAGCGACCATTGCAGATTGTTCCGGATCAAGTGTCATCCGGTATTGGATTGCGACAATCGGATCAAGCACCGAACCATCGCTGTCCGATAGCGCCGCGACATCACGCATCGCCTGCGGATTGACGAGCGTATTTCCGCGGCCAATGAAACGCATTCGGTCCGTTTCATACGACATGTCGCCCAAAACCGACTCGTCGGGGACAAGCAAATGAAACATCCATAGTGCTGCATGGTCGCCGGCGCCAGACCTGCGATTGCACAGGATCGCCCGCTGCTCACGGAGGATCTCCGTCTGGACAAAAAGATTGCTGAAAGCGGGATGCGCAGCGTCGGCAGCAGCAAATGCGATAACCACTTCTGCATAACTCGTCAGGTCGATTGCCTTGCGCGCCCCCGAGCGGTTCGTGATGCCGATTCGCCGTACCTCGATGTCGTCCTCCGGCGAAACGGCAATCTCCGTGTGCGCGTCGATGCCCTGTTCATAACACCGGAAGGCCGCGCACGCCTCCGAAAAATCTGCTTGATAGGCCGCCAATGGGTTAAGTGTTGGTTGATAGGTGGTAGACCAGAACGCACCGTTCGCCGCATCGCGGAGATAGCAGAACGCGCCCCAATTGTCGCGCGTACTATCCTCGCGCCAGCGCGTGACCACGATGTCCTTCCAACGACTGTAGCCGCCTCCTGCGTTCGTGATCATCGCATGGTATCGGCCGTTCGACAGCAACTGCACCGCCGGTACCGACGTCGCGGCGCCGCTGAAAACGCGAGAAAGTACAGGGTTCATAACCACCCCCCGCCAAAACCCGCTCGCCGCAAGCCGCCGGCGATGTATGGGCAGTTTCGCATCAATCGCCACACCAATCCGGTCCGATAGTTTTCGATCATCAAAACAATCGGCCCTTGATTAAGCCCGTAATGCCACGGCGATACCCAGCCAAAGGGATTGCCGGATCTTACCGGGTAGGTCGGATTGAATGTCGCCTTGAAGCCATAGGGGTGGCCCACTGTCCAATTGACCTCGTGTACCAGATAGTCGATCGCGGGCAACACGATCTCTGGCGCAAACGGCAGCGACGTAACCACGGCCCACGGCGCAATGGTGCCGTCGTCGGGACCGTATGGCACGCCGCGCCCCACGTAATCGAAGAATTGGCGCTCGATGCCGCTCACTTTGATCGTGTCGGGGCCGGGGCCGTCGCTCGCGGTAATTCCCCAGCAATCTCGGCTATACCTGGCGAACTTGAGAGGATTGGCGATCGCGTACCGTTGTTGCACGTAAGTCGCACGACGGCTGTTCTCGAAATAGTCTATGCCTTTGCCGCGCATGAATGCGTCCTGAATGCCGCGAAAGTCGATCCAGAGATGCGAGAGCTGGTGCGTGAACAACGGCCCGGCGTAAAGATATTCATATCCATAACTGTTTATCCACTCGTAAGTGGATGCCCACTCGGCATAACTCTTCTCTGGCAATGGATGAGTGGGCGAGCCAAGCCCCAGGATATACAGCAGCAGCGCCTCATCGTAGCCTTCCCAGCGGTATTTGAGAAATCCGTTTTCGGGCTTCCAGCCATGCGTAACCGTTGCGCCATGGTTTTGCGCCCATTGCCAATCCGCGCGGCGATAGAGCGTGTCGGCGAGGGTGCGGATTTCCTGCTCGTCGGCCGTGTCCGCGTCAAAATAAACTCCTGCCGTCAACGCACCCGCCAGTAGAATAGCGCTATCTACCGTTGACAGTTCGCATTGCCAGGCGCGCCGGCCGGTCCGCATGTCGAGAAAATGATAGTAAAAGCCCTGGTAGCCGGTGGCGTCGGGTTCGGGACCTTGCGGGCTGTTCCAGAAAAAGCGCAGCGTGGTCAGCGTTCGTTCTACCGCTGCGGCACGGGGCATAAATCCGCGCTCGACAGCCACCGGGTAAGCCGCCAGCGCGAAGCCGATAGCGGCAATGCTGGCAGGCCAATCCGCTGCGGTCTTGTCGATTACCAGCCCGTTGTCTGGATTCGTCTCATGCAGAAAGTAGCTGAATGATTTGTGCTGAAGCATTTTCAGCTCAGTGTCGGCGATTGGTTTCCTGCCGCTCATGGTTTCACCCGGTCTGCCGGCTTCAGGATAAACAGATCGATCTTCCTCCGCTCCCGATAAAGGCAAATGGCCTGGCTGATGGGGAGGATATGCCATTCATTGAAAGCCTTTTCGAATGCGGAACCACGATGTCCCGAGGTGCCGAAGGCAACCCGTTGTTCCGGCACTGAAGGGTCAGGCTTCTCCGTATAGTAGGCCGTGACGAGTCTGGGTACGTTCACCAGCATCGATGCTTCGGCCGGCTTTCCTGCGGAAGGATTTACTTTCATGACTCTTTCGTCAAATGCCGTGGAGACCTTTGCGCCAAGGTCTCTATCAGCTTGTCGAACGGCTTGCTGAATTTCTCGACGCCTTCGTCCTCAAGCTGCCGCGTCACATTGTCGATGCTGATTCCCATCTCCGGCAGTTGCTCCAACACACCGCGGGCCTCCTTGACATCTTGTTCGAGCCGGGGTTTCGGCTTTCCGTGGTCGCGATAGGCGTCAAGGGTTACGAGCGGGGCCGTGTTGACCGTGTCCGGGCCGATGAGGGCTTCGACGTATTTCACGTCACTGTAGTCCGGGTTCTTGGGGCTGGTGCTGGCCCAGAGCAGTCGCTGGACATGAGCGCCCTGAGGAGCCAGTTTCTCAAACCGGTCGCTGCCGAAGATCTCTTTGTAGATTTGATAGGCCATCTTCGCGCTGGCGATGGCAACTTGCCCGCGCACCTTTTTCGCCAGGTATGCCTCCTTGCCGCCTTGTGCAATGAGCTTTTCCAGGAGCGGATCAACCAGCGCATCAATGCGGCCTATAAAGAAGCTGGCTACCGAGGCTACATTCTTCAGGGGCTTTCCTTGGGCCGCACGCGCGAAGATGCCGCCGAGGTATGCTTCCGCCACCTGCCGGTAACGCGGCAACCCAAAGAGCAGTGTCACGTTGACGTTGATTCCTTCGCTGATGAGTTGCTGGATGGCCGGCAGCCCTTCGGCCGTCGCCGGGACCTTGATGAAGACATTGGACCGGTTCAACGCGGCCCACAACCGGCGGGCTTCCTCAATTGTACCTTTGGTGTCATGCGCCAGATGAGGATTGACCTCCAGGCTGACATATCCATCTTTGCCGTCAGTCCTGTCGTAGAGCGGCCGAAACTCGTCGGCGGCGCTTTGCACATCGCGTTGGCTGAGAGCTTCATAGATGTCCTTGGTGCCCTTGCCATTGAGCGCCATGTCACGAATGTCATCGTCGTAATCATGGCTGTCCGCAATCGCCTTCTCGAAGATGGATGGATTCGAGGTCATCCCCCGCAGTCCATCCTCCTCGATCAGACGCCGGAGCCCGCCGCCGGCGATCAGATCGCGCCGGATGTAGTCCAGCCAGATGGATTGGCCGAGCGCTCCCAATTGTTTCAAAGGATTGTTTTTCATATTCTTG
>JAPLJX010000004.1:24498-38027 GCA_026388375.1 Deltaproteobacteria bacterium | reverse complement strand
GAAGTATAGGGAGGCTGTTTTTTTTTTTTAATGGATATTATGTTCGCGAACACATGGCGGCGAGCCATTCCTCGTTATTGTCCACGCCGATGATCTCGATGTAATCCTTCAGGCCATCCAGCAAAAAATGGATGAACCCGCCGCTTCCGATGGCCACGTCCAGCACGCGCCCACCGGAGATGTGACCAAGAATTTCTTTTGGAGTAGGCATGTTTTTCCTCCACTCACTCACTCATGATGCCGCGAAACGTACCAGACCGCGGTCAGCCCAAGCAGGTTGATAACCACTGCCGCGCCCGTCACGGATGAAAAACCGAGCGCGTATAGCGCGGGCGCCAGCAAGGCCCCGCCCGCGCGCCCGAGGGAGTGCGCCGCGAGATTGAACGAGAGAGTGGTGGCGCGTGCCGAGGGCATCACCTCGGTCATCAGAGGAATCTGGCTGACGATCGTGAACTCGAACGTGATGTAGAACAGGAACAACCCCGTCAGCGCGCCCAATTCCGTGCGGCCGATCAAAGAGAGCAGGAGCGCGGCGAGACAGTTGGCCGCCAGTCCCAGCCCCGTGGCACGGACTTTGCCGAGTCGGTCCGCGAACAGCGCCACCAGTCCCTCGCCCCCCAGTTCAGACAAACCGATCACCGCCGAAGCTCCCGCCAGCGCGGCAATCTGCAGTTTGAATGAATCCTCCAGCCACACGCCGAAAAGCAGGTTGACCACTTCGTTGGCCATGCTTGCGAGCAGGCCAATCGAAAGCCCCGCCAGCACGGGCGCGGACGTGAAGATGGCGCGCACGTTGCCGAAGATACCGTCCACGTGATGGGCTGGCTTGTGCAAGTCGCGCACAGTCCACGCGAGAAGCAGACAGGCCAGCGCGACCAACAAGCTGAGCACGGCGAACGGCGCGGACCAACCTAGTTTGGCAATCAAAAATCCCATGGCGGGAACGCCAAAGATGAACGATAACGACCACGCGAATTCGGCGAAAGCCGTCGCGGTGCCGCGCCGTTTGTACGGGACATGGTCCGCGATGTAGGCCAGCATGGAGGGGTCGAAGAAGGTCTTGCCCACCAACGCCAGTACGAGCGCCGCGCTGAGACTGGCAAGGCTGGGCCATAGGGCGACGAGTCCCATGGCCGCGGCCACCAACCCCGCGCCGAGTAACATGCCGAACCGGCGTCCGCGCGGCTCGATGAACGGGAACAGGAACGGTGTCGCCGCGCCGATGATGTATCGATTCGCCACCAATGCGGAGACAGTCCCCAGGTCCACGCCCAGACCGCGCGCGAAGACCGCCAGGAATGGATAGATCATCCGATGCGCGGTGTTCAGGATCACACGGATGAAGGTGAGAATGATAAGGCGAAGAGGGGGCATGGGCTGGTCTCCCTGAAGAAATTCCAATTTGGCAAGCACTTTACTTTAGATATAGTGATGCAGGCTAAAGGAGATGATCGATCGACTCAAATTTTAGACCAAAGGCATCGGCAACACCCTGGAAGGTGATTTTGCCCTTGATGACATTGGCACCCTTCTTGATTTCGGGATTGTCCTTCATCGCTTTTTTCCACCCCTTCTTCGCGATCTCGACCGCATAAGGGAGAGTGGCGTTCGTCAGGGCCATCGTTGAGGTCTTGGCGACGGCGCCCGGCATATTACACAGTAGTGGATCACCCCGTTGTCCCTCATGACTTCGACGCCTGCGGGCGTCATGGAGACACGGTTTTCCTCCGTCTTGATCTCTTTCAGAATCCCTACAATCATGCTTTCTATTCTCCTCATTTCAGATGGCATCGTGATACAGGCGCTGAACCGAACATTTCAGTTACATCGACAGCTCTTTTTCCAGTTCCGTTAAGCTCTTTTCGAGTATGTCCACCGCCTCGTCAGCATCGCTTTTGGTAAAGACCAGCGGGGGCAGAAACGATGTTGAGGAATCACGGGTACGACTCACCAGACCTCGGGCCATGAGTTTGCTTCTCAATCTGCCCGTTACCGCATTATCGAACGGTTCCTTGGTCTTCTTATCCTTGACGTATTCAACCGAGCAAAACAGTCCTATGCCGCGAACAGCGCCCACCATCGGATGGTTGCTGAGCGCCTGGAGTTTTTCAAGGAGATATTTACCTACTACATCTGAGTTTTCGACGAGCTTCTCCCGTTCGATGATGTCTATATTCACCAATGCGGCGGCGCAGGCAGCGGGATGACCGCCGAACGTGTAGTCATGGAGAAAGGTCGTCTTCGGCTCAAATGCGTCGGCTATCTTGCTGCTCATGATCGTGGCGGACAGCGGCATATAACCGCTGATAATACCCTTGGCAACGGACATGATATCCGGGACAATACCGAAATGCTCGACAGCGAACATTTTGCCGGTGCGGCCGAAACCGGTGACAACGCAATCCATCTGCATGACAATTCCATACTTATTGCAAATGGAACGGATGATAGGCCAATACTCCGGCGGTGGAACATCACACAATGATTGGGCGGACACCGGCGTTGCCAGAAAGGCCGCGACGGTTTCCGGTTCCTCCTGCAATACAACGGCCTCCACCTGCGTGGCGCATTTCAGGTCACAGCCGGGATAGGTCAATCCATATTCGCATCGATAGCAGCAGGGATGCGCCACATGGATCACGCCCGGCATCAATGGGCCATACGCCGCGAAATCCTCGCACATGAGCGGGTTGGTGCCCTTGATGGGACGACCCAGGGCCATCGTCCCCAAATTGGTGCCGTGATATTCGCGGCGTCTGCCGATCACCTTATACCGGTTCGCAAATCCGCACAGACGCTGATACAGACGCGCTATTTTGATGCCGGTTTCGACCGCGTCGCCGCCGTTATTGCCGTAGAACACCACCGACAAGTCCCCTGGGGTCATATCCGCCAGTTTCTTTGCCAGCGTTATCTGCGGGATGTTCGGAGATGTGCCGACGCAGCTCGATAGTTGCTGGAGCTGCTCATAGATAGCGTCGACGATCTCCTTCCTGCCGTAACCGACGTTCCTGTACATCAGGCTGGCAAATGCATCCAGGTATGTCTTCCCCTTGATATCGATGACATGGCATCCATCGATCTCTTTGACAAAGAGCGTGAAATTCTCCGGCGCATAGGCAGCCGCTCGCGTCATATTCGGCTGGATCAGATGCTTCACACCCAGTGTACGGTATTTCTCATAGTCTTCAGGTCGGAATTGCTCGCTTTTTTGTGTCATGGCAGTGCTCTCTCCTCTCACGTTATTATTGAAATCTCTCCGGGTCATATTCCCCGAAGCTTGCTTTGTTCCGTGATGTCTTAGATCCCCCGCAACTTGCTGCGTGGAGGGTCATTGGCAAACCAAAGCGAGAAATAGGGGTTTGAAACCAGGTCTAAGCAAGCTCTCTCAAAATTAAGGCAGCCCGTTCAGTATTAAAAATGCCGCATAGGCATAATCGGGCCATTTCCTCGGCCGCCTTCTTTGCACTTTTTTCTTTATTTTTCACAGCATTGGCCATTGCTTGAATCAGATTCGCTGAAACAAGACCATGGCCGCACATCGTGAGAATCTCAAGGGTCTTATTGTCAGGAAGACGTTTTTTATTCCCCCAGATGCCCAAAGAATGCTCAACGCTGTGGTACTGAATCCCCGCGGACCGGCAGCAAGCCTCAGCCTTATCAAACAATCCTGACACGACCACCGACAACCCCAGATCGGCATCAACAATCTTTCTGAGCACTTTTTTTGCCTTTTCAAAATCGTTGAATACCGCATGTATATTGGTAATCCCTTCCAGATTTTCAGTAATTTTTTCATAACCTGCTGTATAACGATTTCCCGTCCTGTCATCTCCGTAATGAACCGGGTCGTGAGAAACAATGATATCGAGAAACTTTTTTATTTTTTCTTCAGCCCCTTCAGAGTTGACACCTTTTGATGGTGTCAGAATAAAGATAATTTCCTGGTCAAGATGGGATCCAATTCTGTGAAGTGAGTGGGTCATCGATTCTTCTCCTTTCTTATATCGGTCAATCGATTTTCGGGCGGCCTAAGCCGGTACATATTTTTACATGGCTTGACACCTCGTATCCGATTCGTTTTGCCGCTTCAACAGCCGGGAGGCTGCCGTCTGCCTCCGGGCGGCTGATGTAGTCCACGCTAAATACGGTGTCCAGTTCCTTTTCAATTTCCTTCAACGTCTTGAGCACCTCACCGACACGTCTGATCGGAACCTTGAATTCGACGATAGCTGTTAAAACGCGTTCATCAAGGACGTCCTCCCGGATAGTCCCTGTGTCAAGGTTGGAGAGCAGCGTTGTCAACGGATTCTCTTTCTCAAATTGGCCTCCGATTTTTGCCAGGGCCATCGTCATTTGCTGTACTTGTCTAAATGTGGTTCCGGTTCCTGGTCTTCCCATTTCAATACCGAACCCGGCCTCCCCGCGCCGGTATCGGCCCGTCACATCATTGGACTTGATCTCGTCAGTGCCTCGGCCCGCAACACCTGTTTCTTCAAAGACTGTGATCGGGTTGCTGAAAAGGGCTCTTAATGTCCTTGGCCACTGAAGAGCCGGTTCTACGATGGCATCAACCGAACATACCGCCGCACGAAGGCAGACGCCGCATTCCACGCACTGAACCTGGTTAATCTCAACGTGTTCCTCTTTAACCGATATGGCTCCCACGGGGCAATACGGAACACAACTTTCACAGGCTATACACACATCCGGATCTATCACCATTACGTCACCCCTTTCCCCCATAATCACCTGAATAAGGCTCCTAAAAATTCCAGACATAACTGGGCCGCGATAAGAGAAGTCCTTCCCGAAGGATCCAGATTGGGATTCACCTCAACCAGGTCAAATCCCACCACTTTTGATTTTTCGGCAATCCCCCAAAGAATGTCTTTGACACAGGAATAACTCAATCCATCGGCTTCCGGAGTTCCGGTTCCCGGCGCCACGGATGGGTCTAGGACATCAATGTCTATAGTGACGTAGCATCTTTCCAGGTTCGGTATTTGCCGGAGAGTATTTTCTATACCCGATTGTTGAATGCTACGGCTTGAAATTAAAACATCTCCCCTTTTTTCCGCATCAAGAAAATCCTTTTCCGGAGTACGAAGTCCCCGCATGCCCAGGCTAACAATTGTTTCAATAAAATCAAGCTCACTGATCCGCCTGATGGGACTGCCATGACCATATTTTACACCGAGTATCGATTCTCTGCGGTCCAAATGAGCATCCAGATGTATCAGGCTCAAAGGCCCCATCCCTTCAAATGCCCGCACGACCGGATAGGTGATGGAATGATCACCGCCGAGCACGACAGGAAATGCGCCCTTGTTCAAAATCCCTTTCATCGCCTCATCGATTTGTCTATAAACATAGGGCAAATCCAGCGGCACAATATCAACATCTCCGCAATCTGCCATCCGGACATTGGATAAAAAACGCTGCCTCTTATCAATATCCCAGTAGCCTCGATCCGCAGAAGATGATCCAAAACAGGGAAACCGCATGGAATATTCCCGGATGGATCGGGGTCCGAATCGTGTCCCCGGGCGAAATCCGACCCCCTCGTCGAACGGGATTCCTAATATGGCTATATCAGACTCAATGTCATCGAGTGATAAAACCTGGGGCGTACGGCAAAAGGTCGGGATCCCGCAAAATGCCAAATTCGCTTTCCCGGTCATTTTCACCTCTTTCATGACAATTATTTCGAGTCGCTCTTTCTCATTCGCAATAAAATCGGAACTAAGATCATGAGGATCGATACGATCAACAGCATCCCTGTAACCGGTCTTGTTACAATCCCGATCAAATCATATTCTTGCATCATCAATGCTCTTCGAAAGGCGGGCTCAATAATAGGTCCTAATACAAGTCCTAATACCATGGGCGCGATAGCATAGTGGTACTTTTCCATAATAAATCCCAGGATCGCAAAAAGAAACATCATCACCATTCCGTTGAGATCTCCCAGGGCATTGGCCCCTACCGCGCTGAAAACCAGAATCCCCACCGCAAGCAAAGCATAGGGAATTCGTTTGAGATGAGCAAAAAGTTGAATGGTCGGAAATGCCATGAAGAAAAAGAAAATATTTGATAACGCCATAGCCGCAAAAACTGCAAACACAAGGGGGCGTTGCTGGATTAAGAGAAGGGGGCCGGGCCTGAGCCCGTGCATAAGAAACGCCCCCAACATGACTGCGGTCGTTGCACTTCCCGGGATTCCCAATGAAAGCAACGGGACCATCGCCCCGCCTACCGCTGCATTGTTGGCGACTTCCGGAGCCATTACGCCCTCTAAAATCCCTGTTCCAAATTTCTCCGGTTCCTTTGAAAACTGCACTGCCTGACTATACCCCACGACGGCTGCCGTTGTCGCACCAACCCCCGGTAGAATACCTATACCTAAACCGATCAGTGCGGATCGAAGATTGCTCCACTTCAAGGACCAATATTCTTTCAGCGTTGGGAACTGTACGCGGACCCGTTTTTTCAGTTCTCCGATGTCCACCTTTGATATAGCTGCTCCGCGTGCAATTTGATTATAGACCTCGGCAGCGGCAAAGAGGCCGATGACCGCCGGAACAAAGTTGATTCCGCCCATTAAAACAGTCGTTCCAAATGTAAAGCGGGGGGCTCCCACGATGGGATCCATCCCGACTGTTGCAAAAAGCAGTCCGAACAGACCTGAAATAACAGCTTTTACAGGGTACTTTGAACCCAGGAAGGCAATGGCGGTTAACCCCAATATTCCCAGGGCAGCATATTCTGATGGGCCGAACATCAAGGCTACTTCGGCTAACGGCGGTGTAATGAAAGTCAAGCCTATGACACCGAAAAGTCCGCCTGCCACAGAAGCCACAAGCCCCGCGCCAAGGGCCTTGCCTGCCTGTCCTTTCTGCGCCATGGGATAGCCATCCAAGGTTGTCATAATCGCCTCGGGCGCCCCGGGAACCCTGAATAAAATCGCCGGGATCTGTCCTGCATAAACCCCGCCGCCGTACAGCGCAGACAGCAGCATGATGGCCTGAACAGGGGTCATCCCATAGGTAATGGGCAGTAAAAGAGCGACGCCGACCGTACAGTCCAAGCCGGGAAACGCACCCAGGGCAACTCCGATTAACGTCCCCAGCGCCACATACATGAGATTATCGAATTGAAAAACCTGCACATATCCTGCCAGAATATCAGCCAGCATGAGAGCCTCCACGGCGCTTAATAAAATAAGCGGCTAAATGTTAAAAAGATGCCTGTTCCGCGGGGCACCGTTATGTTAAGGAACTTGATGAAAATCATATAAATCAGCAGAGTTAAACCAAGAGGGTAAAAGATCAGTATCGGAATTTTTTTAACCTTCAGGATGAGGAGAACAAAAAATTGAAAACAAATAATTGAAAAAAGGAAACCCGTGTACGGCAGGCCGAGACTGTAAAGGAGAGTCAAGATGATGACCAGTCCCAGCATAAAGGCGCCCTCTTTTTCTAAAGGAGAAGCGACTTCCTGAGCAAGTTTCTGAGTTTTAAAAAATATAAACGCGTTTTTAATAAATAAGGATCCGCTTAAAATGATAACAATGAACAGAATTATCTTGGGCCATAAAGCAGGCCCTACAAGATCATGGTGCTTATATTGAGAAAATGCTGCTGCCACATGAAAATAAAGGCTGCAAGCAACCAAAAGGATGGTCCCACTGATGATCATTTCCCCTTTTGCATTCATGAATTGCTCCTGTAAAATCAAAAAACACTATTTCGGTTTAATACCCTGCAGCAAGCTGCAGGGTATTAAACCGAACAGTTCGCGGTTTCTTGTTCCTCAATAACTATGTCTATTTTGCAAGCTTCTGTATTATTTTTTTGTATACCTCGTATTCTCTATCAAGATCCGCAGCAAAATCTTTCGACCCCAGGTATCCGGGGACCAGATCCAATAGTCCCTGTTTTTCAAACGCCTTATACATATCACTGTCCATAGCCTTTTTATACGCTGCTTCCAGGATGTCGATGATATTCTGCGGTGTTCCTTTTTTCACAACGATGCCTCGCCATATCATGGGAGGTATCGCGTAGCCCAATTCTCCCGCGGATGGCACATCCGGGAATTTTTTTAATCTCTCTTTCGTAAAAACAATCAGCGGTATCATCTTTCCGGTTTGAATCATATCGAGGGTAACCCCCGGTTTCGCCTGCCGAATCAAAGGGAACGTAGGTTACCTTGTCGGCAATGCCTGCGGAATCCAGAATAACAAGACTTGCAATCTCATCAAAACCTGCGGCCCCGGTTCCGCCAAGTCGAATTTTACGGCCGCCGGTTTTTGCAAATTGAAGGAACGCCGCCCAGGTTTTAAAAGGGCTTTTGGGAGATGCTTGAAACATTCCGGTGTCCACATGCGCCCGCATAATCGGGGAAAAATCTTTATGAGTATATTTGGATCGCCCTTGGAGCTGATTACTTACCAATTCCGAAGTAAGTTGAAGAATCGTGTAGCCGTCGGCAGGCTGCTTTTGGACATACTCCATGGAAAGCGCTGACGCCGCACCAGGCATATTGATGATTGCAATATTGGTCTTTAACACCCCTCGAACAGGTATATTAATGATTCTTGAAAAGATATCACTCCCGCCGCCTGCTCCCCATCCGACGACAAATTCAATGTTTCTGCTGGGGTATTTATCCTCGGCCATGGCCGTAAAAGCAGAAAACACCAGGCACGACATGATCAATAAAACAAAAATTTTCTTATAATCGATCGATTTCATTTTGTTTCTCCTCTCTGGTTTCATTTTGTTTCCCCGTATCTGTAAAATTTTCACCTGATTGACCTGTGCTGTTACCTTGACATTGTCACATTTGGAAAAATAAACGAATTTCTCATTATAAATCTACCATTCCCCTGCAAACTTCCATGAATATCACCTCCGATCCCGAAGCGTTGAGCTTACATGATGCATACTCATATCATTTCGTGATCCGTTCTCGACTGTCGGCGCCTCCTAAAAGGGCCGAGATCTCGCGGGAGGCCTTCAGGACCGCCTGGATATTTGCGGCTTTTTGCTCCTCGGAGAGCCGGAAGATCGGCCCGCTGATCGAGAGACTGGCGACAATCTCGCCCTTTCCACCCATGACCGGGGCGACCACGGAATAGGTCCCGTCCTCGCGCTCGCCGACGCTGACGGCGTATCCGTCCCGGCGGATCCGCTCCAGGTCCGCCTCCAGGAGGGCGGGATCGGTGATGGTGATCGGTGTAAACTTGGATAGAGGTTTCCCGTGGAGATTTTTCTTGCGTTCCTTATCCGAGAGGTAGGCCAACAGAACCTTCCCGGCGGCGCCGCAATGGAGGGGCAAGATCTTGCCGACCGCCGTCACCCTGGCCAGACCGTGACGGCTTTTGACGGCCTCCAGGCAGATCCGGATCAGATGTCCCTCAACCTCTCCATCACCGGCCGCGCCAGATCGGCCAGATTGGCCTTCTGCCGCAGGACGCTCCCCCACTGGTAGAACTTTACCCCCAGGCAATACTGTCCCGCAGGTCCGGTCTGTTCGAGGCATTTTTTCAGGGCCAGGGTGGCCAGAAGCCTGGAAACGGTGCTCTGGTTCAAACCGGTCAGGCGCGTGATCTCCCCCACGGTCAGAACGGGGGTTTCGATCGTGAAACAGGAGAGGATATCGACGGCCTTTTCGACGGATTTGATGAACGCCACAGGGTCTCCTTATGCACATTATGCATAACCACTGCATAATCTGCATTATAAACGCCCCGCATACGTTGTCAAGGATTTTTTTAAGATTTTTTTAAGAACCTCCTCGACACCCCCGGCGATCAGGACTTCTCCGAGGACACCTACCGGGTCCTCACCGCCGTGGACAGCGCGCTGATGGTGGTCGACAGCGGCAAGGGGTCGAACCGCAGACGGAGAAGCTCATGGAGGTGTGCCGGATGCGGAACACCCCCATCATGACCTTCATCAACAAGCTCGACCGGGACGGCATGGCGCCGATGGAGATCCTCAAAATGACAGAAAATTTAAAAAAATGCTTGACACCATAAACGGGACAGGTAGAATGCACCTAATGAAATTAGATTGCACAATGTGCATAAGAAAATGAGATAAGGAAAGGAGTAGAAACATCATGAAAAAGTTCAAGATTACGGACGTCACCGCAAGGGAGATATTGGACTGTCGCTGGAATCCGACGGTCCAGGTGGACGTCTGGGTAAACGGTGAGATTCTCGGCCGCGCCGATGTCCCGGTGGGCCGTTCCACGGGGGGCCACGAAGCGGCTGAGCTTCGCGACAAGGAAAAACGCTATCAAGGGCAGGGGGTGCGCAAGGCCGTCAAGAATGTCTGCCAGATTCTCGGCCCCGCCGTCATCGGCATGGATGTGACCGATCAGCGCAAGATCGATGAAAAGCTCCGCCAGATGGACGGGACCAAGGACAAATCCAAACTCGGCGCCAACGCCATCATCGGCGTCTCCCTGGCGGCCGCCCGGGCGGCGTCAATGGCCGTCGAGCTTCCCCTCTACCGCTATATCAGTTGCAACGCCCATATTCTGCCCGTACCACTATTCAACATCATCAACGGCGGGAAGCTGACCTCCAACGATCTCGATTTTCAGGAGTTCTGCATCTTCCCCATCGGTGCGGAGACCTTCTCCGAATCGCTGGAGATCGGCAATGCGGTCTACAACGAACTCCGCAAGATCATCGTGAAGAAGTACGGCAAGATCGCCGCCAACACGGGTGATGAAGGTGGCTTTGCCACGCCGATCGTCAAGGTCAACGAGGCCATGGATTGCATGGTCCAGGCGGTCGACCGCTCCGGATACGAAAAGAAGATCGTCTATGGCCTCGATTGCGCGGCCACGCATTTCTACGATAAGAAGACAAAGAAATACACCCTCGATGGGAACAAGCTGACGACGGACGAACTCCTCGATTACTACAAGGCTCTGATCAAGAAGTATCCGATCAAGACGATCGAGGATCCCTTCAGCGAGGACGACATGGAAGGATTCCTCCGGGCGACCCAGGAACTGGGCATCCAGATCATCGGCGACGACTTCTTCTGTACGAATCCCGATAGAATCCGGGAACGGGCGCCCAAGGGAGCGGCCAACGCCCTGCTGTGGAAGTTCAACCAGATTGGGACCTTGTCGGAAGCCCTCGACGCAGCGGAACTCTCCTACCGCAACTCTTTCGGCATCATGGTGTCGGAGCGCTCAGGAGAAACAGAAGACCCGATCATTGCCGATCTTGTCGTCGGGATCAACGCCGGACAGATCAAGACCGGATCGGGCGTCCGCGGGGAGAGGACGTCGAAGTACAATCGCCTGCTCCAGATCGAGGCCGAACTGGGCTCGCAGGCCCGCTACGGCGGTATGGACTTCCGCGCTGCATTCTGATCGCTCGTGAAGTCCATTTTCAAGATGATCCTCCTTTGAATGACGGGGAGATGGCCCGGATCGCCTGAGGGACATCTCCCTGGAAGGAACACAGGAGCAATTCGAAGGCGTTTAGTGAGTTACATCAAAAATAGAGACAATCTGCTTTCGCACGGCAACGTGAGACTCCGCAAGATCGCCCTGGACATCGTGGATCATGCCCTGGCCAAGGCAAACCCGTACAAGGCGGTCAAGGAACTGGTCCATCTGCGGGGGGATATCCTCACGATCGGCGAGATCCGCCTGGATCTGAAAAAGCAGGGGAGGATCTTTCTCCTTGGAACCGGTAAGGCCACCTATCCGATCGCCAGGGCGCTGGAAGAGATCTTGGGCGAGAGGATTGAAGATACGGACAGGAAGGAACCCTGTCCCGAGCCCGCCTTTTTTTCTCCAGCCATCCGATTCCCGATGAGGCGGGATTCCGTGCCGCCAAGGAGGCCATGGCCCTGGCCCAGAAAACACGCCCGGGGGATATCGTTTTTGCCGGCATCACCGGGGGCAGCTCCGCGCTCATGCCCTATCCGGTCGAGGGGGTCACCCTGGACGAAAAAAAGCAGGTCAACAAGCTGCTCTTGACCTGCGGCGCCAACATCATCGAGATCAATGCGGTCCGCAAGCACCTGAGCCGGATCAAGGGAGGCTGGCTCGCCAAGGCCGTCCATCCCCAGGCGCATCTGATCAACCTGACCGTTTCCGACGTGATCGGAGACCTTCTCGATTACATCACCTGTCCGACCGTGCCCGACACGTCGAGCTTCGACGATGCACGCAGGACGCTCAGCAAGTTCGAGCTGTGGGACAAGGTGCCCGCATCCGTCGCCCGGTATCTGAAGGCGGGCGGACCGGCACTGGAGACGCCCAAGGACCTTTCCGATCACCGGATCGACAATTTCATCATCGTCGCCGGGACCGCCGCCTGTGAGGGAGCGGCGGAGAAGGCCAAAGAACTGAACCTCCAGACCATGATCCTCTCCACGATGCTGGAGGGGGAAAGCCGGGAGCTGGGCGGCACGTTTGCCGCGATAGCCAAGGAGATCCTTTTGAACCAGCGTCCTCTCCAGCCCCCCTGCGTGGTGATCGGCGGCGGTGAAACGACGGTGAAGATCACCGGAGAGGCGGGACAGGGAGGGCCGAATCAGGAGTTTTCCCTCGGGGCCGCACTCTGGATCGACCAGATCGGAGAGGTGGTTATCATCGGTCAGGACTCGGATGGGACGGACGGGCCGACGGATATCGCCGGAGGAGTCGTCGACAATTGGACGATCGAACGGGCGAAGGCATTGGGCATCGACGTCTTTACGGCGCTCAACCGGCATGATGTGACCCCCGTTCTCCAAAAGCTGGAGGATGCGATCCTGACCGGCGCCACCGGCACCAATGTGAACGATCTCAAACTGATGCTGGTCATGCCCCAGCAACCATAATCCCCCGAAAGGGGCGCCCTTCGCCCCTCCTGTCAGGTCGAGGGGAAGGGCACAGAAAGGGATGAGCCAAGATGAGCGATCAGAGGATCCTGAATGTCCCCGTCGTATTTGCCGACCGGTTCTACATGTCCCAAAAGGCATTGAATGAGATTGCTGACCTGGGTGGTTACACCGTGGCCGCCGATTGCGGGGATCTGGCGGAGAAGATTGGGGACGCCCCCTCGGTAAAGGTCATCGTCTCCGAGTACGTCCCACTGAACGATGCGGTCTTAAAACGGGCACCGGCCTTGAAGGGGGTGATCGCCTACGGGGCCGGTTACGACCATATCGATGTGGAGGCGATGAAACGCAAAGGGGTCATGGTCTGCAACTGCCGCGGGCAGAATTCCCAGGCCGTGGCCGAGCTGACCTTCGGCCTGCTCCTGTGCCTGTTGCGAAAAATTCACCAGACCGACCCTTGGGTCAGGGAGGGGGAATGGGCAAAGGCGGGCAGGGCTCTGCCCGAATGGACTTCCGGCCGGGAGCTATGGAGAAAAACCCTCGGGGTCATCGGGCTGGGGCAAATCGGGGCCAGGGTAGTCAAGATCGCAAAGGGTTTTGACATGCGGGTTATCGGTTACGATCCCTTTATGAATCCCGACCATTACGGCCGGCTGGGTG
>JAPLJX010000004.1:12184-24488 GCA_026388375.1 Deltaproteobacteria bacterium | reverse complement strand
CTCACTCTCGGACGTGGTGACCTCGCATCTCCCCCTGACCCCCGATACGGAAAGATTGATCGATTCCCGAATGCTGGCCAGCGCAAAACCGGGAATGATCTTGGTGAACACCTCCCGGGGAGGGGTCGTGGATGAGGAGGCCCTGATCAATGCTCTGCAAACGGGACGGATCGGAGGGGCGGCGCTGGATGTTTTTGCCGTCGAACCCCTGCCTTCCGGACATCCCCTGACCGCGATGGACAACGTGGTCCTCACCCCCCACGCGGGGGCCATGACCCAGGAAGCGGGAGACCGCCTCTCGGATGCCGTGGCCCGGCAGGCCAAGGATATTCTGGAAGGTCGGTTGCCTGAATACCTCATCTGCTAAGGTCAAATCGAAGGAGGTTTTAGGCTTCAGGAACTACCGGATCGTATATCGAATCGTTTCCTCGGAAGATTCTATTCAAATCTTGACTGTAATGGTAGCGCTTCCCTTATTAATTCCATATCCGGTTACCTTGTTCATTTCGATATGAAATCCACATGAATCTTATTGACATGTCTCTTGTTTATATCAGAAAGCATCAACCGGATGATCCATTTTCCATGGCGGCTTTTCCCTTATCAGATCAGAGACGGAAAAGGGAAGATTTTTTATTCAATTCTCCTTTACGGAAACGATGTGGATATGCTACTAAAATACCACTCCCAAGGGGGGATGTCCGGTGTCTGAATGGGATCTGGGATGAAGCTGACGATCTACCGCAAGTTGTTGTTGAGCTATCTCGCGATGGCCTTGCTGACCGTGCTTGCCAGCGCCTACGCCATCTTCAGCCTCCAGCAGCTTAACGACCTTGCCTACCGGATCATCAACGAGGATTTCACCATCGTCGAGCAGAGCAAGAGCCTGCTGGACAGCCTGATCGCCCAGGAAAGCGCCGAGAAGCGTTATCTGATTCTCCAGGATCCAACGATCGAGGAGATATTCTGGTCGCGGAGCCGGGAATTCAGCCGCCTCGTCGGGGAGATGCAGAAGAGCCGGTTTGCCGGCATCGGCCCGACGATAGCCTCCTCCATGGCCAGTACGACGAACTTTTCTCCCTGGAGGTTCAACTGGTCCGTGCGAAACGGAACGAAGAGGCCCAGACGCTTTCCGAAGGGCAGGGGAGGAAGGCGATCGACGAGATGGCCATGCTTCTCCGCGCGTTACAGAAGAAGGCGGAAGGGAATATCGATGAGCGGATGAAGCGGATCAATGTTCAGAGCCTCCGGGCGTCCCGTCTGACCGTCGTTCTCAGCCTGGTCAGCCTCGTGGTGGGGGTGCTGCTCGTCCTGCTGGTCACCTACAACATCTCCCGTCCGCTCCGGAGGCTCGAAAAGGCGACCGCGATGATTGCCGAGGGGAAGCTCGACGATGATTTGCGCCTGAACCGCGACGATGAAATCGGGAGTCTGGCCCATGCCTTCGGCGTCATGGCCAAACGCCTCAAGAGCCTCGAGGAGCGGAACCTCGATGCGAGTCCGCTCACCGGCCTTCCCGGGAACCTGGCCATCGAGCGGGAAATCGAAAAACGACTCCAGGCGAAAAGGCCCATCTCACTCTGCCATGTGGACCTGGATAATTTCAAGCCGTTTGCCGATCAATACGGCTACGCCTGGGGGAGCGAGGTCATCAAGGAGGTTGCCCTGCTTCTGATCGCCGAGCTGAAAGAGACGGGAGAGAAGGGGGATTTCCTGGGCCATATCGGCGGCGACGATTTCGTGATCATTTCCGTGCCGCCGCGGGCGGAGGAGATCTGCCGGCGGATCGTGGCTGGTTTCGACGATCGGATCCGGAAATTCTATACGGAAAAGGACCGGGAGCAGGGGTTCTTCATCGGAAAGGATCGGAAGGGGGACCGGCAGAAATTTCCTTTGATCAGCGTGACGATTGCAATTGTCACCGATGACGGCGCCCGTTTCCAAAACCCGCTCGCAATGGCCGAGGCGGCGGCGCAGCTCAAGGAGTATGCGAAGACCCTCCACGGCAGCAACTGTGTGACGGAAAAGGACGTACACAAGGGATGAAAAGGGGCATTTTTTTCTGGGTTCTGGCGGTGTTCTTCATCGTGGGTTGCGCGGCGCCCCCGCCGGCGATTGAGAAAAAGGATGTCGCGGCGCCGGCCGTCAAACCGGTGGAGGAGACGCCGGCTGCGCCCCCGCGCCTGTTTGAGGAACGCGACCTCCTCCTGGACGGGGTTGCACTTCTCAGCCTTCCGGAACGACCGGATCCGGAGAAGGCCCGTTCGATTTTCCTTTCCCTGATCCAGCGTTATCCGCAGAGCCGGTGGCGTCCTGCCGCGGAGGCGTTCATCCGCCTGATCGACGAGAAGGAGGCGTTCGAGGAGATGAGCCGTCAGGACCGTCTCCTGGTCGACAATACCAGGACGGAGTGGTCGAGGGCGCTGCAGGAGAACGACCATCTGAAGAAGACGGTCCGGGAACTGACGGAAAAACTCCAGTCGGAGACGGCGGCGCTCGCGCAGGAGAATGAACAGCTTAAGAGAGACATCCAGCGGCTGAAGGCCCTTGAAATCGAACTCCAGAAAAGGGAGCGGATGCTTCGCTGATCCCCCCTATTAGGGAAAGGCTTTTTACGAAGCCGCCAGGTATTCCCGGGCCATCTGGATTCCAAGCGCAGTCTTGGCGTCGATGATCGCCTTCTCGCGGATCATCTGCCGGGCCTCTTCGAAGGAGGCCGTCATCACCCGGATGTACTCGTCCTCGTCGGCCGGAAGCGAGGCCGGTCGGAGATCGAGGGCAAGGTAAAAATACATGTATTCGTTGCAGTATCCCGGAACAAGATACCCCTCGAACAGCCGGATCAACCGTCCCGCCTGAAAGCCGACCTCCTCCGCCAGCTCCCGCTGGACGCACGCCTCGACATCCTCGCCCTCCCGGTCCATGTTCCCGGCGGGGATCTCCACGATCATCCCGCCCGCCGCCTGCCGGTACTGGCGGATCAACACCAGATGTCCATCGGTGTTCACGGGGACGACGGCGATGCAGGGCCGGTGATCGATCCAGCTTTGCTTGAAGATCCGGCCGTCGGGGAGCCGCACGTCACCCTCATAGACATCGAAAACGCGGCAGCGGTAGATGAGGGTGCGGTTGAGTTCTCCTGTGTCAGGCATGGTGGCTTCCTTCCTGTATCCCTCCCTATCGACGGGGGAGGGAGGTGTGAGGGTGCGGGTTAGTTTGTCTTCATGATGGTGAGGATGTGCTCTTCGATGGTCTCCTTCGGCAGTGCGCCGACCAGGCTGTTGACCAGTTTCCCGTCCTTGAACAGGAGCATCGTCGGGATGTTGCGGACCTCGTAGCGCGAAGCCGTCAGCGGGTTTTCGTCCACGTTGAGTTTGGCGATCCGGACGCCGCCCGCATACTTGGAGGCCAGTTCGTCCAGGACCGGCGCCACCATACGGCAGGGACCGCACCAGGGCGCCCAGCAGTCGACGAGGACCGAACCTGGGGTGGAGAGCACCTCGCGGGAGAAGGTTCCGTCGGTCACCTCGATGGGACGACCCTGGTCGCTCGTGACGACCAGAACGGCGCCGCACTTTCCGCAGAGGGGTTTTTCATTGAGGCGGTTCTCGGGCATGCGGTTCTTTGCGCCGCAGTGCAGGCAGCGGATGATCATCTCATCCAACGTGCCGCCGCACTTTCCGCAGAGGGGCCGATCGTGGAGTCTCTCCTTCGGGATGCGATTTTTCGTGCCGCAGTTGAGGCAGCGGATCACCATCTGTGCATTTTTCATATGGCCACCTTCACGACGACGGGTGTCAAAACCCGCATCAGTTCGACCGGCGACATTTCGGCGAGCAACCCCCGGCTGCCGGCGTTGATCAGGATCCGGGGCAGATCTGCAATGCCCTCCTCCATGAAGACCCGGAGGGGTTTTTCCGTCCCGAAAGGGGAGGTACCTCCCACCCGGTAACCGGTGTGCTTCTCCGCGACATGGGGTTCGCAGGGGTTGACCGCCTTGACCCCGAGGAGCCGGGCCATGGCTTTGGTGGAAACCTGCCGGTCCCCGTGCATGAGGATGATGAGGGGTTCTCCCCGGTCGTCCTCCATGACGAGAGTCTTGATCACGTGGTGCTCTTCCACCCCCAACTCCCGCGCCGACACCCGCGTACCCCCGTGTTCCTCGTAGCGGTAGGGGCGCAGCGTGTAGGCCATTTCATTTTTTTTCATGAAGAGGATGGCGGGGGTGACCGGTATCCGCTCCTTGGCCATGCTTTCCCTCTCAATCAAACCGGTTGATCAAATTATGATAGCGTGCAAGCTTGACGACTTCGTAAAAAGTCAAAATTCACGGCTATTGTCATGCTGCGCTTGTCGAAGCAGGCCGTGATATCGATGATTTACATTCACCCTTCGACGGGTTCAGGGTGACAGCGGTGACTTTTTACGAGTTCATCATGCTTGCGTCGCTTCGCAACGGCTCGGAAATGGACTGTTCCCGAAACAGCCATAGTATAACCATGAAACGGCGGAAGGTCAATGACCTGTCGCGGTGGCTACGGAACGGGCGATCAGGCGGTCCGCCTTGGAAAAGGGCCGTTCCTCCAACCAGCCGTGTACCGCCCGATTCCATGCAGCCGGAGAATCTCCTCCCACCGGTTGGGGATCCTCTCCCCGAACCACTCCACGATTTCCCCGGCCACTTTATCCAGGGGTGAGCGGTAGGCCTTGCGCCCCAGGACGGTCTTTTCCGTCGGATGGACGGGGTAGAATTTCCTCCAAAGTGGAGACGGATATCCCCACGATCGCATCCGGGCCGAGAATGCGCCTGGCAAGGGCCGGGCTTTCATCCGTCTGCCCCAGATGGACCCCATCCGCCGACACCGCTTTGGCCAGCACGATGTCGTCATTCACCAGAAAAGGAACCGAGTTGCTGTTAGCCAGATCCCGGATGGCGGCAACCTCGTCGAAAAGTTTCGGCGAGAAGGCTTTATGGCGGAACTGGACCATCGTTGCCCCGGCCCGGACTACAATTTCGACCTGTGCAAGCGGTGGCAGGCCTGGTGCATCCTCTTTTATCATCAGAGTGGGCGTACGCCAAGGGCCAGGTCTTCGACCATCCGAAGATCATCCTCGGCAGGTCGGCCGGAAGTCGTCAGGTAGTTGCCGATCATCATTCCGGTGGCTCCGGCGGCGAAGATCAGTCCCTGCAGGTCCCGAAGATTCACTTCACGCCCGCCGCAGACGATGATCTCCCGCAAAGGGTGGCAAAGCCGCATCATAACGATGATCTTTAGGCAACAAAAAGGGGTGAGTGCGGATTTTCCATCCAGAAGGGTCCCCTCGATCGGATTGAGGAAATTGACAGGAATCGAATCCACATCCAGTTCCCGAAGGGTCATGGCCAGCTCGACCCGATCCGCGTCCGTCTCACCGATGCCGAAAATGCCACCGCAGCATACCCACGCCCCTGCGGCCTTGGCCTCGCGTACGGCCCGGACGTCCTCTTCGTAATCGTGAGTCGTGCATATGGAGGGGAAAAATCCACGCGCCGTTTCCAGATTGTGGTGTACCGATCGTAGCCCTCGCGAGAGGAGAAAGGAGATGTTTTCGGCGGAAAGCGCGCCCAAGCTGACGCACGTCTCAAGCCCCACTTCGGTCCCGATCCTTGCTATGGCCTTTCCCACCCGATCCAGTTCATGGCTGCTGTGCATTGAAAGCCCGGAGGTGACGATGGAAAACTCCCTCGCACCTCGCTGCTTGGCGTCCCGGGCGGCCATGACGATCTCTTCCTCTTCCATAAGGGGATATTTATCTATCGAGGCTTTGGACCGGATGGACTGCGAGCAGAAGGCGCAGTCCTCCGAACAAAGACCGCATTTTGCATTGACAATGGAACAAAGTCTGATCTGATCGCCCTTGAAACGACGGCGCACCTTTTCCGATACCGCCAGAAGCCGCCATATTTCAATTTGGGGAAGCCCCAGGATGGAGAGCGCATCTTCCGCATGGATTCCCTTTCCGGACATGGAATCTGCCTCGATCCTCTCCCAGAACCCCTCCATTCGATTACCCTCCCTGAATGACACAATCACTTTTTTATTGCGGGGTCTTATCATATATCTCACGGGAAAACGCAACCGAAAAATAGCAGGGTCGGTCCCCAGGATCCGGACAAAGAAAAGGCGACAAGGACCGCGCAATCGGATTTGCCTTGATACGGGTGGCAACTTATATCAACCTGTCGTCCAAGTTTTGCTGATCCTTCGCTTCACAGAGGCGGTCATTTCACCCATGAAAAAGGCATCCCGGGAAATACCCGAGATGCCTTTTTTGTTGCGGGTCGTCGCGTGATTTTATCCTGTCGCGGGGGCTACGGAACGGGCGATCAGGCGGTCCGCCTTGGAAAAGGGCAGCTCCTCCAATTCGCCGGTTCCGGCCCACCGCCACGGGGAACCGGTGGGTATTCCTTCCCGCAGCGTGCAGGAGAAGGCGGTAAGCGTGATGCGGAAATGGGTATAGGCGTGCTTCACCGCGGCGAGGGGGGATCCGACGCCGATCTCGATGCCCAGCTCTGTCCGGGCGATCCGTGCGAGGCCTTCTTCCGGAGGCTCTTCGGGATTCAGGATTCCACCGGGAAATTTCCAGAGAGAGCCAAGCAGACCGCGGGCCGGACGTTGGACGATGAGAAGCCGGCCATTTCCGTCGCGAATGACGGCCGAGACCACCTCACGGTGGGGGATGCTCTTTTTCTTCCCCCGGACGGGCAGGCGGTGCGCGATGCCCTGCACCCGAGCCCTGCAGTCGTCTTGAAGGGGGCAGGCCGGACAGGCCGGCGTCTTCGGCGTGCAGCAGACCGCCCCCAGTTCCATGAGCGCCTGGTTGAAGCGGCCGGGGTCCCGCTTCGGGACGAGGGTTCCAACCCGCTCTTCGATCCGTTTTCGTGTGGCCGTGTCATCGACCGATTCCTCGATTGCAAACAGGCGGCTGATCACGCGGCGCACGTTGCCGTCGATGGCGGGTACGTTCCGGCCGAAGGCGATGCTGAGGATTGCCCCAGCCGTGTACCGCCCGACTCCAGACAGCAGGAGAATCTCCTCCCACCGGTCGGGGATCTTCCCCCCGAACCGCTCCACGATTTCCCCGGCCGCTTTATGGAGATTTCTGACACGGGTGTAGTAGCCCAGGTTTTCCCAGACCTTGAGAACCTCGCCGAGCGGTGCGCGGGCCAGCGTTTTGGCATTCGGAAACCTTGCGAGAAATCTCAGGAAATAGGGGACAACGGTCTCTACGCGCGTCTGCTGAAGCATGATCTCGGAGATCCAGATCGCATAGGGATCCTGCGTATCCCGCCATGGAAGATTGCGTCGATGCAGGTCATACCACCCGGTGAGCGCCCGGCGGATCCGTTTCGGATCGGGAGAACTTGCGTTTGTCTTCAAATGTTGCGGCCACAAAAAAGGCTACCCCTGCTGGGGCGTGGCCTCTTCTTCTTTCTTCTTTTTCTTCTTGGCCTTCGCCTCCGGGGGCGGTTCCGGCGCGGCTTTTTTCGCCTTGGGGAGCTCTTCCTTCGGCTTCGCCAGGCGTTCAGCCTTCACCGCGGCAAGCTCCGCCGTCCGCTGCACATTGGCGGCGATCGCCCTCAGACGGGTAGCCGTCTCTTTGAGTTTCGCCTTCAGTTCTTTGACGAGCGCGTCCCGTGCGATCTTTTTCTCGTCTACCCTCTTCTCCGCAAGAAGGGCCAGGCGCTTCTGAAGCTTTGCCTCCAGTGTGGCCTTCTGTTTCAACCGTGTTTCCTTGCTCTCGGATGCCATGGTTTTCTCCTTTTGTTGTTTGTCCGGTTCTGTTCTCAAAAGCCGCTTCCGGCGAACCGCTCGGTCAGCGGAAACGTCCTTTTATCAGGGTTTCATCAGAAAATCCAGTTCATTTGCCTTGCTTGATCCATTTCCCCTCGCTCCTTCGGCAATATTTATTGGAGGCTATTCGCGTTCTCCGCGTTGTCCTTGACAGGGCCATTCTTTTCTCCTATGTTGCGAGGCACGATCGGGTGTACTGACGTAGAATCCAGCGCAACGGGTCCTGAGGGTCAAGCTTCGCACACAAAAGAGGTGCGCAACCATGAAAATTGTTCTGATGGTTCTGATCGCCATCGGGGCCTTCATTCTCGCCCTCTGCTTCGCCGGCTGGAAGACGAAAAGGGCCTGCGATTTCATCCTCCGGGATCTACAGGCGAAGAATGCATTCGATCCGGCCTCGGCAGTGGAGCTTCCTTACAGCAAGGCGTCCATGTTCCACCTCGGCATGCGGGACTACCGGCCCAAGGCGCTCAGCGCGCTCGTGAAATTTGACCACATCCGTATGCAGGAGGGGGGCCGATATTACCTGCGCGATGGCCACAAACTGCATGGTCCTTCTTGAAATTCCTTTATTATTGAGATAGGATTCCGCCCCATTCCGGTCATGAGGCCGGGCAAAGACTTTGGAGTGTAAGGAAGTGGATTTCAATCCCTGCATGAAACACAAGGTGGTCCGCAAGGCGGTGCGCATGTTCGCCGAGGCCGAGATTGGCCCCATCGCCCATGATATCGACCGGGACGCCCGCTTCCCGATGGAGGTCGTGGAGAAGATGCGGCCGCTGAACTTCTTCGGTCTTCAGGCGCCGAAGGCGTACGGCGGCGCGGAGATGGACACGATCAGCTACGCGATCGTCATCGAGGAAATCTCGCGCATCAGCGCCGCGGTCGGCCTCTGCCTGACCGTCCACAACAGCGTCGGGATCTACCCCATCGTCCGTTTCGGGACGGAGGAGCAGAAAAAACGATTTCTGCCGGCGATGACGGGCGGCGAGCGGATCGGGGCCTTCTGTCTGACCGAGGCCAACGCCGGCTCCGATGCGGGCGGCGTGGAGACGGTTGCCGTCCGGGATGGCAACGACTACGTCATCAACGGCACGAAGATCTTCGTGACCAACGGTGGCGTCTGCGGCACGGCGCTGATCTTTGCGATTACGGACACGCAGAACCCCCAGCGGAGCGCCGGGGTATTCATCGTGGAGAAGGGCAACCCCGGCTTCGCCGTGGGAGAAATCGAAGACCTCTGCGGGATGCGGGCGAACCCCGTCTCCTCCCTCTTCCTGGAGGAGTGCCGCGTTCCGGAGACGAACCTGCTCGGCCGTCCCGGCGACGGGATCAAGATCGGTCTTGCAACCCTCGATGCGGGCCGCATCGGCATTGCCGCCCAGGCCTTGGGACTCGCCCAGGCCGCCTTCGAGGACTCGGTCCGCTACTCCAAGGAGCGGCAGCAGTTCAAGAAGCCGATCTCCTCCTTCCAGACCATCCAGAATTACCTCGCGGATATGGCGACGGAGATCGATGCGGCGCGGCTTCTTCTCTTCCGGGCCTGCGCCGTGAGGGATGCGGGACGACCCTTCGGCGCGGAGGCTGCGATGGCCAAACTCTTCTGCAGCGCGACGGCGACGCGGGTGACGAACACGGCCGTCCAGATTCATGGGGGATACGGTTACAGCAAGGAGTACGATGTGGAACGCTACTTCCGGGACGCGAAGGTCACGGAGATCTATGAGGGGACGAGCGAGGTCCAGCGGATGGTCATCTCCCGCGCGGTGCTCGCCCAGAGGACGTAGAACATGCTGAAGCTGGTCGTTTGCATCAAACAGGTGCCGATGGTCTCCGAGCTCCCCTGGGACCCGGCGACGGGGACCCTTCAGCGGGATCTGGCGGAGGGGATGATGAACCCCGCCTGCCGCTCGGCCCTCGATACGGCCCTCCGGATCAAAGAGACGGCGGGAGGCGAAATCACCGCGATCACGATGGGGCCGCCGATGGCCGAGGAGGTGCTCCGCGAGGCGATTGCCCTCGGGGCGGACCGGGGCGTCCTGCTGACCGACCGGAAAATGGCCGGCGCGGATACCTCCGTGACCTCCCATACGCTCGCCCGGGCCATCGAGAAGGCCTGCCCGGGCTTTGAGCTTGTGCTGTGCGGCTTCTCCACGAGCGACAGCGAGACCGCCCAGGTCGGTCCCCAACTGGCCGAGGAACTCGACATCCCCGGCGTGGCCTATGTCGACGAGATCGAGGTATCCGGGGGGGCGGTCCGGATGCGCCGGATCTCCGACCATTTTCTCGAAACGCTGGAGATGGATCTTCCCGGCATCGTCACCGTGACGACCGGGCATTATGCCCCCCGGCATGTGCCGCTGGGCGGTCTCCAGGCGGCGTTCACGGCGGCGCAGATCGTTACTCTCGATGCGGCGGCCGTCGGTCTCGATTCGGAGTGGATCGGCGCGAAGGGTTCCGCCACGAAAATCCGCAACGTCTACTCGCCGACGGCGGGGAAAAAGAACATCGTTCTGACCGGTGCGCCGAAGCGGATCGTGGAACAGCTCTTCGAGCGGTTCGACGACAAGATCGGCGGCGCGATCGGGAAGGACTTGAAAACGGATAAGAATTCAAAATGATAACAAAAAAACGAGGCATCTGGGTCTTCGGAGACTACCGGAACTACTTTCAGAATCGCGTGACCTTGCAGCTCCTCTCCCGGGCGAAGGAGCTGGCGGCAAAGATCGACGCCAAAGTGTGCGCCGTCGTTTTCGGCCACGGTGTGGACGAGTTGGTGGGAGAGTACATCGCCCACGGCGCCGAAAAGATCTACCTGACGGACCATCCCCGGCTCGCGGTCTACAGCATGGAGACCTATACGCTCCTGATGGAGCGGCTGGCGAGGCAGGAGAAGCCGGAGATCATCCTCATCGGGGCCACCGCCTTTGGGCGGGAGTTCGCCCCCCGCGTGGCGAAGCGCCTCGGAACGGGCCTCACCGCGGACTGCATCGGTCTCGACATCGACAAGGAAGACCTCCTCCTCCAGATGGCGCCCTCCTTCGGCGGCAACCTCGTTGCGGAGATCGTCACCCCCGAACGCCGGCCGCAGATGGCCACCGTCCGTCCGGGGACATTCCAGGAGATCTCCCACGACTACATCCGGACCGGCGAGGTGGTGAAGGTTCCGCTGCCGGAGCATCTTCCCGTCGACCGGGTCCGTTTGGTCCGCTTGGAGCGCTGTCCCCAGCGGGAGCAGAAACTGGAAGACGCGAGGGTGGTCGTCTGCGGCGGGCGCGGTCTGGGGAGCAAAAAGAAATTCGCGAAGCTCTTCGAACTGGCCGAACTGCTGGGCGGCGAAGTGGGCGCGACGCGCCCCGTCGTCTATGCGGACTGGGCGGAGCATGACGCCCTGGTCGGCCAGGCGGGAAAGCAGATCCGGCCGCAGATCCTCTTCTCCTTCGGGATCAGCGGCGCCATCCAGCACACCGCCGCCTGCAACGACGCGAAATTCATCATCGCGGTGAACAAGAACCCGAACGCTGCGATGATGAAGCGGGCCGACGTCGCGATCGTGGCCGATGCAAGCCAGCTCTGCAACTCCCTCATCCAGGCGCTCAAACGTCGGATCCGCTGACGGAGCTAAGGGAGAGATTTGGAAGTCGGATCCCTCCGTGCGCGGGACATTTTTTCGACCCTGCAACTCCTCGCTTCGCTGCAAAGGCAAAACTCGCGCCTTCGGCGCTCAAACAATTGCCTTTGCGGGCACTTCGCTGCGGAAGCAGTGCCCCGAAAAAATCTCCAATGCGCACTTCCGGGATCCGATTTTCCGCTGCGCAGTGGATTCCTAAAGCCCGAGGCGGGCAGCGATCCCCTGCATCGCGGAAAGCGCGATTTCCACGAACTCGTCCAGCGGCAACCCGATCTTTTCACCCTCCCGGATCGTCTCCCGGTTCACCGAAGCGGCGAAGGCCCTCTCCTTCATCCTTTTCGTGATCGACTTCACCTTGACGCCCGCGATCTTTTTGTCGGGATAGACCAGCGCCGTCGCCACGACGAGGCCGGTAACCGTCTCCCCGGCGGCCAGCGCATGCTGGAACTCCGTGTGCCGGGCCGTTGCGCAGACCGCCTCGTTGTGCATTTGCACCGCGTCGACGATCTCCGGGTCGATCCCCGCCTCCGTCAGGATCCGCACCGCCTCACAGCCGTGGCGGGTCAGATCGCCGCCCACGACCTCGATGTCGATGTCGTGAAGAAGCCCCGCAAGCCCCCACTTCTCCTCGTCCCGCCCAAGCCGCCGTGCCAGCGCCCGGAGAACCGCCTCGGAGGCGTAACTGTGGTCCAGCATCCGTTCGTTTTTGACATACCTCTTGAGTAGTTCTTCCGCTTCATCTCTGGTCATAGCATCCACCCCGTTCTTTTTTGCGCAAAGATTTCCTGCATCGATTTTCGGCGATCATCCGCCGCAGGCCCTCACCCGGCACAAGGTG
>JAPLJX010000004.1:6132-12174 GCA_026388375.1 Deltaproteobacteria bacterium | reverse complement strand
CAGCATCCGGATCGCGGCAGCCGCCCGCCGGAGAACCCTCCGGCAGGAAGAATGTCGCCGCTTCGCGGGATGGAGGAACGAAATCGACTGACGAACGGCCATTACCCCGCTTCGGGCTGGGAGGCGGCCTCCTTCGCGGCGTAGGAGAGTTCGCATTCGATGATCGTTTTGAGCTTGTTCCTCTCCGCCGTCAATTCGGCGACCTGCTGCTTCAGCTCCTCCTGTGACCTGCGCAGGACGACCTCCTCCGCCCGGAGGGCGACGATGGCGGGGATCCAGTGCCAGAAGCCGATACCCAGAAACAGAATCCCGAAGATGTAGCCGATGATCTGCTCCAGAAAGTCCGCGTAGCGGGTTCGGCCGATAATGATGTATTTGCTCAGAGAGGGAAAGTTGTCGGCGACGTTGAGCAGTCCTCCGAGGAAGAGAAGGCCGAAGCCGATGAGAAAGAAGATCCATGCCTTGCGGAGGCGCGGGGGTTCCTTCCCCCGCATCGCCCGCAGGTAAAAGAAGATCGCACCGGTGATCAGCGCCCGGAATATGTCTACAGCAATATCGAACATGTCGGAATCTCCTGACTCGGTTGGAACCGGTTATCCGATGGTGTCCCTTGCCTTCTCACGTCGCGTTTCCGTTGATGCGGAATCCCCGATATCTCCATTCTTCGACCTTTGGCCGATGTAGAGGGAGGTGATGCCGAAGGTCAGGGAATACCGCTCCCGACTGCTGAAACCGGCCTCTTCCATCATCGCGAGGAAGGCCGGGGGTGGGGGGAAATGGGTGATGGAGTCGACCAGGTAGAGGTAGGCGGCGGGGTTCTGCGAAAAGAGGCGCGCGATGCCGGGAAGGACGCGGTTCAGATAGGGGGCGAAAAAACCACGCCAGAGACGGTTCTTTGCCCGACGTGCTCGAATGCACGCGGGGCGGCGTCGTAGGCCTTCATCCGCCGGAGGGCGGCGATGCGGTCCGGGATGTTCCGGATGCCGAAGGCGATCCCCACGGCGTCAAAACTCCCATCGGGGAACGGAAGCCCCAGCGCGTCCGCCTGGAGAAGCCGGATGCGTCCGGCAAGGCCGCGCAGGGCGACCTTTTTCCGTCCCGGGGCGAGCATCTCAGGGATAAAGTCGATCCCCGTCACCCGAATCTCCGGATGCCTTCGGGCGGCCTCGATGGCCAGATCCGCCGTGCCGGTCGCTACATCGAGAAGGTGGAAGGTATTGAAAAAGCGCATCTTTCGGACGGCGAAGCGGCGCCAGGCGACGTCGCGACGGAGGCTCAGGACACGGTTCAGGAAGTCGTACCGCCCGGGGATCGTCGTGAAGATCTCCCGGACCATGCCGACATGCTCGTCGCGACCGATCCCGGTCACCGGCGGGTAGTTGTTGCGGTCTGTCTCTTTGCGGGAGGGGTTGTCCATCATTGGGGGTCAGCTTTCATTGGCGAAGACTTGGGCGTAGAGGGCGTCGAAGCGGTCCTTTCCCGCCGCGAGCATGAGCGTGATCGGCATCGCCTCCCGCCCATGTTCCACCATCCGCGCGGCCATTTCCCGGATATCCCATTGGGCGTGGCCGTCCGCCCGGACGCGGGCGAGGTGGTAAAGCTCGCGGGCGCTGACCCGAATCATGACCCGACGCCGGTGTGCGTTCGTCAGGATGTAGACGGCCGCCTCGGGCGCGGACCGGCGGATTTGCTCCCAGGTTTCCTCGGTCCGGACGCAGATCTCCCGGAAGGGGGCCTCCATCCCGACCGCCGCGATGGAAGGCGGGATCGTGACGCCGAGCGCCGGGTCGTAGTCTTGGACGGTGATCGTGGCCATCCGGTGGCGTTTCACCTGGGCGAAGCAGGTCGCGCTGATGACAAGCTCGAACGTCAGCCCGACGTGCTCGAATGCACGCGGGGCGGCGTCGTAGGCCTTCATCCGCCGGAGGGCGGTTCGGATCAGCGTCCTCTTCTCTTCGGTCTCCATGCGCGTCGCGATCTCCAGACATCCCGTAAGCGGAAGGAGTGTTGCGCCGTGGAGGAGCGCCGCCGCGATCTTGTCGTCCGCCGCCGGCGTCGCGTCGAGCAGGCGGACGAGCTCATCCGCCGTTCCTGCGCCGGCCAAAGCCGGGGGGGCGATTCCCTCTCCCTGTACGCCGCCGGGCGAAAATGCTAACATTTTTGAGACGATTTCGTCCGCCTGGGATCGGATCTCCTCCCGCGTTTCGCGGTCATACGGGGTGGGTTCCGTGTAGCGGACGAGCGACGGAGCGACCCCCTTCACCGCTTCGAAGAGCCGGCGGCTGTATTCTCGCGCCTCCGCGAGGGGGGATGCGGCGAGGCGGCGGACCATCAGCTCGATGTTCCGGGCGTTCACGGTCATCCCGAGCTGCGTCTCCGTGGCGAGCGAAAGGCAGTAACGGGCGTCCTCCTTGGCCCAGCCTTCGAGGAGTGAACGGTTTGTCGGGTCGGCGGCAAGTTCGGGGTTCCTCTCCAGGACATACGGGAGGAGTTTTTCATAGAGCGTGAGGTAGAAGCGATTCTGCCGACGGACGGTCGCGACGAAGATCTCCTCCAGGCCGGCCTCCCGGACTTCCTGCGGAATGACGAAATCGTCCGCCAGCAGGACGTAGCGCTGGGATTTTTCGGTGTAGGAGGCGAGGCGGAACCTTTCGATCTCCTCAACGAGGAGGCGGGAGACCTTGAGAACATCGAGATTGAAGACGGCATGCTCGGCGATGGAGCTGTGGCCCATCTCAAAGACGATGTTCCGATTGGAGGCGCGGGCCTTTTCCACCTCGCCGCGGGCGATGGCCCGAAGCTCGTTCACCGGCCTCGGGTTCCGGCTGATCCGGGCGTAGGCGGCGGCGACGGTCTCCGGTGTCAGATCCTGCCGCTCCGGCTGCAAGCGCTGAAATTCTAGGATGATCTCATGATCGATGTTGTGGCCTGCGAGAATGACGTCCATCTTCATCCGTCCTTGGTCGTTTGATCTGAGGAGGTGTCACGATACCATCGCCTGTGGCCGGTGGCAAGAAAATCTTGCCGCCGCCGGCACAGGTTCACGGCGCCGGGGGTGCGGCATTTCTTTCATCTGGCGCATCCGCCCTCTATTGTGGTAGTGTAAAATCGTTTTCAAAAGACTCTCCAAGAGAGGGAAAATGGGACTGTTCAATCTTCTGATCCAGGATCCGCTGACGTTTCTTCTGCTGGCGATCCCGCTTCTGTACTCCATCATCATCCATGAGCTGGCCCACGGCTGGGTCGCTTCCCTGATGGGGGATCCCACGGCCAGAAACATGGGCCGGCTGACGCTCAATCCACTCAAGCATCTCGATCCCATCGGCACGGCGATGCTGTTCATCTTCGGTTTCGGCTGGGCCAAACCTGTTCCGGTCAATCTGAACCTGATTCGGAACAAACGCATGGGGCTCATCTTGGTCTCTTCCGCGGGAATCATCGCTAACCTGCTGTTCGCTTTTGTGGCCGTCCTGCTGCTCCGACTGCTCTCGCCGTCGTCTTCGGAATCGGTCGGGCGGCTGCTCTATTTTCTTGCGCAGATCAACATCATGCTCGCCTCGTTCAACCTCATCCCCATTCCGCCGCTCGACGGATCGAAGATCCTCATGGGATTCCTTCCGGAGCGCGCCGGCTACCTCCTGGCCCGCCTGGAACCCTACGGTTTCTTCGTCATCATCGGGCTGTTGTACCTGGGGGCTCTCGACCCGGTCATCCATTTCTTCCGATGGGTTATCACGAGCCTGATCGGCCTTCTGCTCTTCTGATCCCGTTCGGCCGCCCCCATTCCCGACCCGCGGAGAAAACGGATCGATTTGAACGGATGGAAACCGAACGGTTCGGGGAATCCCCACTTTCTAACGCGATTTTGGTTTGTCTTTTTCCCGCATCGCATGTATGAGAGCGTCATGCCCGCACCCGGTGCATGACCTTATGAAACCATATTGGAGGAATGGAAGATGCCCCACATCATTGTCAAGCTTCATCCCGGAAGATCGGAGGAACAGAAGCAGCAGTTGACCGAAGAGATCGTCAAGGACGTGATGGCGATCGCCAAGTGCCCGGAGACCTCCGTTTCGGTGGCCTTCGAGGAAGTTTCTCCGGCGGAGTGGCCGGAGAAGGTCTACAGGCCGGATATCCTGGAGAAGCAGCAGACCCTCTATCGGAAACCGGGCTACAAGAACCCCTTCGAATAGAAGGATGTTGATCTGCTTGAGAGACGATCGAGTCCCCTCAGGCAGGAACTCTTCAGCAGGGGAAAGGGGCGCAGTGATCAGCGGTTTCTGCCGCCGTACGTCCCACATTGGCAAAAAGAATAAAAGAATACGGGAAGGGGGATGCAATCCCCCTCATCCAGTTTTTAAAGATGCCCCGCCCTGTGGGCGGGGTAATTCACTGAAGCCACCTACTAACAAATGATTTTTAGAAGTCTGGATGTTATTGATTATAGAAAGAAAGGGTGAATATGAATAGTTTCAAAATTCACCCTTTCCCCATAAGTTATCGCTTATTTACATCCCTCAAAATGCCTAGCCCCAGAAATACTGCCATCTGATTTCTGATCACCATAAAGAGCATTTTGGTGGATCAATTGGCGCCGGCAAGCCCGGGCAACCCGTCGAGCATCGTGCCGTCTGAGCTACCATTGAGCTGAAAACCCACAACATTCCTGTCTGATGAGTAGGCAATGTAGGTGGCGCTGCTGATATCCTGCGAGAAGATCGCCTCCGCGTGATTGATCACCTTGGATTGGCCGCCAACAGGGAGCACCCGAGTGGATACCGCACTTCCATTGTCGTTATAAGCGGTCAAGGTAACGGACGCCAAACTGGCTTCCGTGTTGACAAAGGCAATGTCGGTCCAGCCGTTCTTCTCGATCTTGGCAAAGACGCCCGCCTTCGCGCCGGTCCCGCTCTTCCCAGCATAGGCCGCAAGCTGATTGCCGTCGGCGGTGCCGAAAAGCTCAAAGCCGGTGATGGGGCTCGTGGAGTCTATCTTGAACCACGCCGTCTGAGCGGGAAGGCCGAGGTCCGTAACCGTGCCAATATATTTCCCCTTCCCCGCTATGGAACGGATTAAAGGGGAAAGAGGGGTCCCTGCGGCAGTGTAGGGCGTGATGGTTATCGTACAAGATGAAGCCGAGGGGTTATAGGCCACAATGCCGGTCCACCAGCCATCACCGGCCACGTGGGGGTAGTATAAGGTCGAGGCGGTTTTGTCCGTAAGGAGAATGCCATCCATCTGGTTGCTGCCGCCAACGTTACTGCCAAACAGTTCCAATCCAATGATGCCACTTGCATTGGTGATCACCGCCGATTGAATGTCCGTCTGGAGGCGTTGATTTAACAGGTCCTCAATCGTGAATACCTTGTGTTCGTTGGCATTGAGTGTGTAGGGCACGCTCTGTCCATTGTTAAAGGTAATGGTCAGTTCTTTCGTTGCCGAGGTTGTGTTCAGCAGGCTTACCCCGGTCCACCATTGAGCGTTTGAGGCGACGTGTGAGATATAGATGTCCGAGCTGTTGACCTCTTTTACCGCAGGGATTGCCGCCCTATAGTACCCGTCTATGTAAAGCTTCGTGTAGCCCTGGACCGCAGCAGCAGAGGCTGTGTCAAAGATGATGTATCCTATGTCTGCGTGGTTTGTAAACTCGGTTGCAATAGTGATCTGTCTCCGGCCGCGGGCGGAAAGTGTGACAGCCTTGGTCTCTATGAGCTGACCTTCATTGCTTAAACCCCTCAGGGTGCCGGTGACTGTTTGATCGCTTGTATTGATGATGGCTATCTCCGTTTGCCAGGGAAAATTTGTGTTTACGTCGGGGAAGTAGAGAGCCGCATTGGTGACCGGGGGGGTGGCACCATTCTGTGTAACGGTAAATGTTTGTCCACCAATGGTCATGTTTCCTGTCCTGTTACTTTCTGTTATATTGGCGGATATGGAATAGGAAACCGTTCCATTCCCGGTCCCCGCACTCCCCGCTGTAATCGTTATCCACGAAGCATTGCTCGCGGCACTCCAGGAACAGCTGCTTACTGAGGCTGTGAC
>JAPLJX010000004.1:0-6120 GCA_026388375.1 Deltaproteobacteria bacterium | reverse complement strand
TATTGCCTAAAGAGCTGAGGAGAGCAGTACTGGTTGGGGAGATGGTGTAGGCGCATGTTGTGGCGCCATTCTGTGTAACGGTGAAGGTCTGTCCTCCAATGGTCATGGTTCCCGTCCTGGTGCTTCCCGTATTTTCTGATACGGAATAGGAAACCGTTCCATCCCCGGTACCTCCTGCACTTTCCGGTGTAATAGTTATCCACGAAGCATTGCTCGCGGCACTCCAGGAACAGCTGCTTACTGAGGCTGTGACTGCCACCGTGCCCGTACTGCCCACATCACCGAAGGGAGTAGGGTGCGGCGAAGAGCTGAAAAGAGAACTGGTTGGGGAGATGGTGTAGGCGCATGTTGTGGAGCCATTCTGTGTAACGGTGAAGGTCTTCCCTCCAATGGTCATGGTTCCTGTCCTGGTGCTTCCCGTTTTATTGGCGGATACGGAATAGGAAACCGTTCCATTCCCGGTACCTGGACTCCCCGCTGTAATCGTTATCCACGGAGCATTGCTTAAAGCTGTCCAAGGACAGTCACTTGAAGAAGGAGTCACATTTATTGTGCCAGTGTTACTGGAAGCATTAAATGCATGAACGGATGGGGAAATGTTGTAGGTACAGGTAGCAGGTGTTTCTGTTGTATACTTCAACAGCCGATCATAAAAACCCTGTGCGTCAAAATATCTATGATCTGCCGGTAGTCGTGGTATATCGACAGTCCGATCCAGATAAGTAGCGCTGTTATTCGGATCAATCACGGCAATCAGGGGCATTTGAAAATATCCCGGTGGAGCATAAGAATTCCAGTCCGTAGTGACGGCTGCTTCACCACAGGAAATGTTATACGGCGCCACCCCATACCACGGAATAAAATATCGTTCAATCAAGCCTTTAATATCAGCAGGAGAGGTCAATTCACAGGCTGTATATTTCATGAATTCAGTAGCATCGCAGCATTTATTTCCGGCAAGGAGCAATATCATTTTCCCTTGAGATTTTGCCAGAACAATAGCGTCAGCTTTTGATGTTTGCCATACCAAATCAGCAGCAAATGCACTGCTGCATCCGACCCATAAGCATGCCGCTACCACAAGGGCTGCAATTACATTACGATGTTTCATCTTCCCTCCTTAATTTCCAATTTGGATCTTGTTTAAGAAGATACAGTTTCAATGCACCTTCTATGTTTCGTGTTTGCGTTACTTTTTTTCGCATCTCTGTCAATCAAGAGATGTGAAAGATATGCAAAATCCATACCTACCTTAGTGTCGAGTTGATTCACTAACTCAAGGGTGATTCCTTTTGCCACTCCCCAAAAGTAGGGGTTTCCGGGTGATGGACTGGACGCCCCTGCTTTCGTTTCTTGTCATGCACCACATTATCAACTGGTTCAGATGCCAGGTGTCCGGTCAAAAGGGGGCTACTCCACTATGAGGCGATGAGGCGCTATAGGCGGACGAGATGAAGGGAGCAGATAAACGGATTCGGGCGATGATGAGATAGATTGTTCAATGCGGGTCCCTTTATCCAGCACTTCCCTATAGGCAATCTCGTTCAATTCGCTGTTTCTGGCAAACTCAAGAAGGATGCGGATCGTTCTGTCTGTTAGAATGTAGATCCCGAATGCTTTCATTGTCTGGGCGGATATAGCCTATTTAGGTTAAATTTAACCAACCCTCTTTTGCCGTTTTGTTACCCGTTCTACACCAGTTTGCTGATACGAGTCGTTTTCGAATTGTTTACACCTCTCAGCCATTCCGATTCCTTATGCCTTTCTGTTAAACACAAAACCCCGCACTCTTTATGAAATCCTCCCGCAGAATACCCTGTCCTGTGGACGGGGATGAATGTGGAGCAGGGGGAAGGGGGATGCAATCCCCCTCATCCAGTTTCTTAAGATGCCCCGCCCTGTGGGCGGGGTAATTCACTTACGTCAATAAATCTCCAATGTCAAGCCCACACGTTAGAGTGAATAAGATGATGATTACCAATCGTAATCCTGTAAGTAAGTGATACATGGGTGGGTGTGAAGTACCGGAAGTTACAAACACCGCCGATCATCAGAAAAATCACTCTCCGAAAATTGCACATTTCATTTGGTATTCAATGAAATGGTCCGATCCGTCACCTTGCAGCTTTGTATTTGAAGTCGCGAAGAGTTATCAATTTGCGAAGTTATGCAACTTTCGAAAAGACGATTCAACCTCCGCATTATCTCACCAACAGCGCCAAATTTGTTCATGATCTCTTGCTATCCCATTTTATGAGCCCTCTTTCTAATCACAGCGCAAATTCTTTCTATATTACTATCGGCGCCATAATTATCGTAAAACTCCGATGCCAATTCTTCAGCTTTCGGTACAATAATCTGAATCATATCGGACAGTATTCTTAAGACAAGATTCTGTTTTATCAAAATAGAGTCCGCAAACTTCTTCCAATGCTTGGTTTGGAGCCAGTCTGGTCGGTTCTCGCTGCCTATCTTCATTGCCATCTTGTCTATAAGACTCCCATAAATCTTCGTGCAAAGAAGGTCATAAAATGGGGCGAGACGGGGGCCGGGATCGGTCAATAGGATAGTAAGGTTCTTTGCGTGGGCATCTGCATTGCCGGTCAACACATTAAATATGACCCATTGCAAGAGTGCCATCCTATCTGCTGCAGGGCGTATGCTTGACCTGTTTATCAGATCGAAACATTGGTTCAACGCTGGTCCACCCTCGCTTTCATATTTCTGTTCCGGAAGAACTCCGAGCGCCTGGCAAAAATCTTCTTGATGAATACGGATCACCTTGCCGTCTGGTGTCATTTCCCTGTCAAAGCGTTTCACGATGAATAATGTATCGAGGCCTCTCCGGATTGTTACTTCAGGCGCCTGGAGACCAATCTTTCCAGCGAGAATCATACAGTAGGCCTCATTCATCACAGTCCCTTCAAGCCCTTGAATGGGGGGCTTCAGAATGTGCGTGCTCGGCAAGTTACCGGTGGCAAGAAATATCCTGTCGTTTTTCATGTATATGGGTAGCTTGTTCTGCGCTCCCGCCAGGGACAGGCGAATCCCCCTCTCACCCGCCATCAATGGCTTCCTCGGAAGCTCAGCTACGATTTTGTGAAGTTCGCTTTCATCAAGTTCACGATATCCCGGCTTATCTTGAGGAAAATTTCCTTCGGGTAAGACCGAAACAGCACCGGCACACTCGCCACCTATCCTCTTTAAAAGAATGAAGTCATTCTTCTCAGAAATTCCCAGGCGCTGCGAGATAACCCTCCGAACCTCTGCTTCCGGGAGAAGATTAGCAAAAAAGGGACGGGCCAAATCATCCGCGTAAGGCTCCTTCTGAAGGGGAAGAGCCAAAGACAGGGCAATACTTCCAGGGCGATCTATCCATGCCAAATTATATTGAAATATGAATCTTTGCCGTTCGTCAAGCCACAGGTAACCTACGAGTCTTTCGTGTAAATAGACCTCAAGCCTATCAGCCACTACAGCATTACTCATTTTTCCAACCTCTCAGCATAATAGTGACCTCCAGTCCAAGGCAAGACAAGACTTGAAGGATCTTTCCAATATGAGCGGTTGGTTTTCCATTCTCCACATTTGATAAAAACCTGTAACCCACGTTACACATCGCAGCGGCATCAGCAAGTGTCAGTCCATCTGCTTTTCTTTTTCTCCTCACGATTATGCCTATATCGGCAGGTGCGTTTACTTTCCCTTCCAAGATTACCCCCTTCTATACGTGATATTATTACCGTACGGGAATACTAAGCGTCTTTTATGAGTTTGTCAAGCATAATGTACCCGTACGGGAATAATCATCACCTGGGCAACCGTAAACGGCAATATTATTACCGATCGGGAACATTATTAGCGGTCATCCTGCCGAAGTTCGCTCGCGTTCAACTCTTTTTTTAACCAAAGAGCCATGGCCTGTTTGTCCATCGTTGTTCCGGGGCTTCTTTAAAGTCGATGACAGGAAAGCCGCAGTTGGGGGCGTTTATCTCCTCACCCGCCGTGTTTCAGGAGGTACTTGTTGGATATGGCCTTGAACGATATCTTGCCCTGATTGGACGGCGTCTCGACCACAGAATGGAAAATCAATTCCTACTTCCTTGGCTGATAGGCATGGAGATATTCCCGTTTCAGATGACCTGGCTGATATGCATCGCCTTGAATTTGCCGCCGGAGGCCTTCGCCGCCTTCGCAAGCTGAATCAGGCAGCCGGGGCAGCCGGTTACGACAATGGCCGCTCCCGTCTTTTCGATGTTGCGGCGCTTCTTCTCCAGAATCTGCGCCGCCGCATCGGGATAATCGATGTGGAAGGAGCCGGCGCCGCCGCAGCAGGTGTCGGACTCCTTCATCTCGACGAAGCTGCCCGCCGCCTTCAGGAGCTCCCGCGGCGGCTGAGTGATCCCCTGACCCCGCACGAGATGGCAGGGATCATGGTAGGTGAAGACGGCATCCGCCCTCTGCCGCGGCAAGTAGCCGACCTTGGCGAGATATTCCGTCAGATCCATCACCTTGCCGCTGAAGGCGGCCGCCCGGTCCCGCCACGCCGGATCGTCCGTAAAAAACGAGGCCAGGTGCTTGAGGGTGGCTCCGCAGCTTGCGCAGTCGCTGACGACGACATCGGCCTCCTCGAAAAGCCGGATGTTCTGCCGGGCCAAGGAGAGGAACTCGTCGCGCAGGCCGTGGGCAAGATGGGGCAGGCCGCAGCAGACATTCTTCTTTTTCAGGAGGCGGGTGTTGGTTCGGAGGATGTCGCGGGTCTGGGTGGCGGCCTCCGGAAACATCATCTCCATCCCGCAGCCGCGGAAATAGGCCACCTTCGTCCTGTCCGTCACCGTGACCGCGGAGGGCGGCGCCTTTTGGCCGAGGGCGGCCGGTCCCGCAAACGCGGAGAGAAAATGGGTCCGGGTGTACTCTTCCGGCGCCATACCGTGCGGAAACAGGCCGTTGAGACCGTACCGGCGCAGGAGTGACAGCGAGGCAGCCGCGGCCGTCACGACGCCCGGCCGCTTCAGGATGGCGCCGATGAGCCGGTATTTCCCGTCCGCCCCGCCGGCCAGATCCGTCAGGTGCTGGCGGACGTCGACCATCGCCTCGTCGGTCGGAACCCTGGCCGGACAGGTCTCGACGCAAGCGCGGCACAACAGGCAGAAATTGACGACGTCGAGAAGCTCCCTCGTCGGTTCGATGCCTCCGCCGGCCAGCGCGCGGGCAATCGTATTCTTTCCCCGGGCGCTCGTCGCCTCGATGCCCTTCACCCCGAAGAGCGGGCAAACAGGCAGACAGGCACCGCAGCGGTCGCAGCGGCCGACCATTTTTCCGGCTTCCCGGAGAAGATTGTGATCCTTCTTTTTATCCATGCAATGCCTTCATTTCGTCTTGTTTTCCCGAAAAAGTCTAAAGAGTACTGATAACCGAACGGTTTCGCAAAAAGTCCGCAGACAAGGCGCGCGCGGCCTGAGGAATGAGGAGCACTATTCCGTATGTCGCAATGACGAAGGACGATGCGCAACGCCGTATCCGGACTTTTTCCGCAGCCGTCGATATTCCTCACCAGATCTTCCCCGGGTTCAGGATGCCCTTTGGATCGAGGGCCGCCTTGACGGCCTTGAGGGTTCGGATGCCGACGTCGCCCAGGGCGTTGGCGAGGTAGGGCCGCTTGGTGATGCCGATGCCGTGCTCGCCGGAGAGTGTTCCGCCGACGGCCGGGGCCGCGGCAAAGATGTCGTCGACCGCCTGATGGACCCGCTCCGCCTCGCCCGGTTTGTTCAGGTCGCACAGGATGGAGGGATGGATGTTGCCGTCGCCGGCGTGGCCGTACACGGCGATCGGGAGCCCCTGTTTTTCGGAGATCTCCCCGATGCGGCGCACCACCTCCGGGAAGGCGTCGCGGGGGACCGAGATGTCCTCGCCGATACGGTTCGGCGCGAGGGCGGCCACGGCGGAACTGAGCCCCCGCCGGACGGCCCAGAGTTCTTCCGCCTCTTGCTGCGACCGGGCCGCGCGGAACGCGACGGCGCCGCACGCCTTCGCCGCGGCCTCGATCCGTTTCGTTTGGGTTTCGAGGGCCGCGTCGTCATCGCCGTCGATTTCGATGATGATGCAGGCGCCGACCTCCGG
>JAPLJX010000144.1 GCA_026388375.1 Deltaproteobacteria bacterium | reverse complement strand
TATCATCCTTCTGAGTCATGGCCTTCCTCCTGATTAAGTTTTTTGCCGAAATTACTTATCAGTGGATTACCGTGACTCACCTTTTATTGCAACTACCCCATTTTCATCCTTCGTTGTGCCCGCGCGGGCATGGGGGTTATTTATAATATATAATAGCAAAAATTCAAGATAAAAAATTAATTATTTGAGAGACGACGTGAAAACACCGATGGAAGATCAGTTTGTCGTGAGCATTCTCGCCGATCTGACAAATCAGGACCATGGCGCTAACGTCAGGCAATATATCGCTGAACAAGGCAATGCCTTTGACTGGAATTATTTAATTCGCACCATGTCCGCCGAAGGTGTTTCCTTTCTCTTCTTTTACTACATCGAAAAATTCCATCTTCAGGATCTTCTCCCGGCAGGTGTGTATGACGTGCTGTCCAGTGAGTATTACACCAATCTGAGGCGGAACATGCTTGCTTGCACGGTGCTGAAACCGGTCTTTGATAAATTCAATGAACAACAAATACCCTTTATCGTCCTGAAAGGCATTGCCCTGGCCGAACTGGTTTATCCTGGATTTGCCATGAGAGGCATGTCTGATGCCGATATCCTGGTAAAGAAGGAAGATGTTTGTAGGGTTGACACCCGCCTTTCTGCTATGGGGTATATCTCTCGGGATAGTTCTGTTGAGCAAGCGCTTGATAACCCGGTGGGCTACCTGGCCAGTCTGGACTATCAGAAAAGTGATGGATCTCTTCCGAATCTTCACATCCACTGGCACCCGGTCAATACGTCTGTTCCGGCCTTCATGTTCGCCGGGCAGGTCGATCCGGACCGGCTTTGGGAAATGGCGATTCATACGGAAGTGGCAAATGCAAAAGCCCGTATCCTCTGCCCGGAACATCAAGTGATTTATCTCTGTGAACACGCGTTAAGAATCAATCATTCTTTTGATCGTCTCATCTTGATTTATGATATTTTTTATGTCATAAGCTCGCTTAAGCATGAGATCAAATGGGACTTCATCATCGAGGAAGCCCGGCGGTTTAACTTATCGAAACTGGTATTTTTAAGCCTTACTGTAGTTAAGCATTATACATCGTTGACTATTTCTGAGGAGATCATGCGAAGATTATATTCAGCGGATTTGACATTCGGTGAAAAATATTTTCTGAATCTTCAATTCAAGAATCGGCGTTTCCGCGGCAGCAGTATTCTTATCTATCTGGCCATGAATGAAGGATTCATCGAAAAATGCCGCTTTTTACTAAGAACCTTTTTCCCTCCTCGGCAAATCCTCATGCAAAGGCAATATGTAAAAAATGGTGAATTCAGGATAGCCTATTATGTCTTGCGTTTCCGGGAAGTGTTATCGCACCTGTTCAGGATTTACCGGCGTCAGTATAAATCCTGAACCTTCATTTGATAGATTGAGCGGATATTTTGAAAAAGGGCATGGAGGAGAAGGAAAGATGAACGACAGCAGTAAAAATATCTTCTTAATCGTGCTGCTCTGCCTGATCGCGGGCTCTCTTGCTGCATGCGGATCGGTTGGCGTGGTTAAGGGTATACCGGTCAAAACATACGAGATCCCTCCGGCCGATCTGGCATTGATGGAAAAACAGGCAAAAGAGACCAATGAGGAAATCCTGCAATTGACCCAGGTCAAGGAGAATAACGTCTTCACGGAAAAACGCGGTATTCCGGAGTACATCATCGGTCCGGGCGATGTCCTGGCCCTGACATACTGGATGCCTTATTCATCCTATTCACCGGCAGCCGGACAGCAGACGCAAGGCACCGCCGAAGGGTTCATGCAGACGTCCTTTAATGTGACGGTCCGGCCGGACGGTAAAATATCCTACAGCTTCGGCGACGACATTCCCGTGGGCGGTCATACGGCCAGCGAAATTCGTGAGATCCTCTTGAAAGAAATCCAGGGTTACATCAGAAAACCCAGGTTGGAGGTCCTCGTCAAAGAATATAAGAGCAAATCGGCGCTTTTATTCGGACGGATCAATAATCTGCAGAGTACGACCGGCATGACCGGGCCGGGGAAGTATCCCCTGAAGGAAAAAATGACGATCCTCGATCTGATCATCACGGCCGGGGGGCCGATCACGGGAATTCCCCAGCGTAGCTCGCTCAGAGCGGACTTCAATTACGGCGGCAACGGGGATCTGCGGAAGGTGGATCTCGTAAGAAAAGGAAAGAAGTACACGCTAAATCTCTACAGCGCCCTGTTTGGCGGGGACATGAGCCACAATATCATTCTTGATGACGGCGATATGATCACCGTTCCGGAGGAGCCCACGTTTGCTAAGCGGGTCTATGTGTTTGGTCAGGTGAACGGTCCCGGCGTCTTCAGCCTGACAGACGCCAATGATTTGTTGATGGCCATCTCCTTAACGGGCGGCACCACGAGCGTCGCCGTCAAAACGGACGTAAAGATTGTCAGAGAATATGTCGAGAGGCAGGGCAAGCCGCTGGTTCTCTCGGTGAATCTGGATGAGATCCTCAAGAGGGGAGATATGTCTCAGAATATCGCCCTGAAAGACGGGGACCTCGTTTACGTGCCGAGGAGTTTCTTAACATCAAGTTCTCCACCCGCGGCTTTCCGAGGCGCCTGGATGAAGGATCAGAATTGGCTTAAATTTTAATGACCATGAATGAGCTGCGACATTCAACCCTATATGATTTCAAAAAATGGAGATTAATCCTCGATGCCCAAATATGACCTGAGCCTCAGAGATTACTGGCGTATCATCAAGAAAAGAAAGCTGATCATCATCTTTACGTTTCTGGCGATGACGATCTTCAGCTTTATCTCCGCTACGCTGACAAAACCTACCCCCATTTATAAAACAAGCGCCACGATCAAATTTGAAGTTCAACAGGCAGCAGGATTGTATAATCAGGGCTATGGGCCTGGCACTTCCACCGGCAGCATTGAAACTCAGGCCGCAATGATCAAAAGTTATTTTGTCATGGAACTGGTTGCCAAAAAGCTGGGCTTAATTCCCGCTGATGTGACTCCGGAAGGGGTGCGAAACAACCCCCAATATATCAACGTCATCCTGGACCTGAAGAGCAAAGTGGACACCGAACAGGACGGGACGAGCAACATGATCAACGTGGTCACCACCTCGAATGATCCGAAGTTTGCACAGAAGCTTGCCAACACCATTGCCCAAGCCTACCAGGAGCAGCATACCCTGGATATCAACAGGAAGGCCATTGAAGCGAAAAAATTCATCGAAAAACAGAGAGTTGTTTTGCTGGAGAACCTGGTCAAGGCCGAGGAAGCCGTCAAGAATTTCAAGGAAAAGAATCAGAAGTTCACTGCCGACGCCACAGGCGGCAACCTGATGGGTCAAGTGGACAGGCTTGTGCAGCTTTACGATCAGCAAAAATCTATTTACCAGAGAGCGAGCTCGATTAGCCTCCTCCTGGATAAGGCTGAAAACAGTACGGTGACGTCCGATAAAATCTTTTATTATGATGGAATGTCAAGTGGATATAGAGGTCTTACTGAATATCTGGTCCAGTTGCTCCTGCAAAGGGACATGCTCCTGCTCAGTTATACGGACAACTTTCCTAAAGTCATAGAACTGAAGAATCAGATCCGCGAAACTGTCAAGTCAATGAAGTTACAGCTTGTGGCCCAACAGAAGGCTGTGACGGAGGATATGAAGGACTTAAAAAGACAGATATTGGAAAAACAAGGTGTCCTCCGGCAGGTTCCGGAAATGGGATTAGAGCTGGTGCGGCTGGAAAGAGATCGCGGCATCGCGCTGGAAGTTTATTCGCTTCTGGAAAAGCGATACCAGGAGGCACTCATTGCCGAATCAGAAAAAGTGGAAGAGGTGCAGATAGTCAGACCAGCCCTGGAGCCGAGGGTTCCCATCAATCCCACCCAAGTGCTGACCAACATGATGTTGGGGATGATTATTGGCCTGGTGCTGGGGATCGTTTTTGCCTTCCTGATTGAAACTTTCGATACATCCATAGGCGCCATCGAAGAAATAGAAGCATTTCTGGGGACGCGCGTGATTGGAATGATCCCCTTTTTAAATATGGAAGATGTTCGGGACAGTATAAAAGCGGGACTGCCTGCAGATGTAAGCGAAGATGTGGTTAAACGGCATTTCCAACTGATTTCTCATTTTCTGCCTACATCGACGCTGGCGGAAAATTACCGGGCACTGCGTACCAATTTCAACTTCCTGTCTATTGAGAAAGAAGCTAAAACAATATTAGTTACGAGTACTT
>JAPLJX010000313.1 GCA_026388375.1 Deltaproteobacteria bacterium | reverse complement strand
TTCCCTGGCAAACGGAGATAGCCATCATAAATACAAGCCCCGATCAAACAGTCACCGGCACCCTGAGGGGCTTAAGCGATGAAGGTCAGCTCGTAGAGACCAAGGCTGTCACCCTTTCTGCCCGAGGCCGGAGACAGATCACCGTTGCAGATGAGTTTACAAACCACGCAAACATAGGATACATCATCTTTGACACAAACTCTGCCGCGGTCCAGGGCTACACGAAGTTTTTCATAGCAGGGAGCTATAGGGCGGCAATCCCTGCGGTAAAAGAGGTAAACACCTCGGACATCTATATCCCACACATAGCCTCAAACGCTGACTGGTGGACAGGGGTAAGCCTGGTGAACACAACTTCGGCAACGAAAGAATTGACCATTACCTTCAATAACGGCCAGAGCAGGCAAATCACACTCACTGCCAACCAACACAGAGCCTTCGACATAGCACAGGAGTTCTTCAATAACCAACCTCAGCCGGACCAGGAGTTCTTCAATAACCAACCTCAGCCGGACATTCAATCAGCGGTGATCACCAATGCAAGCGGCGTCATTGGACTGGAGTTGTTTGGCAGTCTTGGATGGGGTACCCAACTGGAAGGAGTCCTCCTAACAGATAAAACCACCTCGACCCTATATTACCCTCACGTGGCAGATAATGGCTGGTGGACCGGCATTGTGGCCTATAACCCTTCGGCTTCACAGTGTACGATCACCATCACGCCCTACAGTGCCCAGGGGGACCCTCTTTCCCCCTCAACCCTGCCCATACCGGGGAAGGGAAAATACATTGGCCCGGTTACGCTACTCGGCCTTCCCGCTCAGACGGCGTGGTTCAAGATAGACTCCACGAGCCCCATCACCGGCTTTGAGCTTTTCGGCACCGTCGACGGCAACCAGCTTGCGGCTTACGCGGGAGGTGGCAGGACCGGCGCGAAGGCTGGTGTCTTTGCCAAGATCGAGAAGAACGGCGGCTGGACCGGCATCGCCTTCATCAACACGGAGGCCAACTCGGCATCCGTTACCTTGACTGCCTATACCGACGCCGGAGCGGTGGTAGCCGCCCAGGTGCTCCCTGTCGACGGCCATGCCAAGGTGGTCGATAACCCGGAGCAGATCTTCTCGCAGGATATCAGCAGCGCCACCTACATTGCCTACTCATCGGATAGAAATGTTGTGGGTTTTCAGCTCAACGGTTCCTCAGACAGCACGATGCTCGACGGGCTGCCTGCGCTTGCCGGAACCAATTGATCCACTAAAATGCACCTTTATGGTGATCAGAAATCAGATGGCAGATTTCTGGGCCGGGCTTTCTGAGGGATACAATATGCTTGACGCATAGCACACTTTCCATTACACTCTCCAAGCCGAAAAGCGGGTTTTATCCATTCCATTAAGCCTTCCGAGCAAACACACCACGAAGGGGTTCTGATGCTGAAGGTTAAACAGTTTCGTTACGGCGCCGACAATCTCGGATATCTGGTTTACGGAGCAGAAAGCGGCATGGCCATCGACGGTGGGGCAACGGATGCGATCCTCTCCTTCCTTGCCGATCGCGGCCTCACCCTGCGTTATGTCGCAAATACTCACAATCACCTGGACCATACCTGCGGTAATGAGGCGCTTCTGAAAGGGTCGAGGGCTCGTCTCCTCACCGGCGCTGATCTCCCCGACGGCGGCGAGATCGGGCTTGGGAGCCGGAAGATCCGCATCATCCACACCCCGGGCCACACGGAGGATTCCCTCTGCTTCTACACCGGCAGCGCCCTGATCGCCGGCGACACCCTCTTCAACGGGACGATCGGGAACTGCTTCTCGGGCGATCTCGAAGGCTTCTACCATTCCATCCGGAAACTGATGGAGCTTCCCGACGAGACCGTCGTCTACGCCGGACATGATTACGTGAAGGCCTCCATTGCCTTTGCGAGGCGGCTTGAACCGGGAAACCGGGCGATCGGCACCTTCCTCCGGGGTTACGATCCGAAGCACGTCTTCTCCACTCTGGCCGAGGAGAGAAAGATCAACCCCTACCTCCGTTTCAACGAGCCGGTCATCGAGAAGCTTCTCGCGAAGCTGCGCCTTCCCCGGGAAACGGAGTGGGAACGCTGGCAATCTCTGATGAGCATTGAATAAATAGGAAATAGGGACAGAGCCCCTATTTATTTCCTCGGATAATAAATAGGGGCTCTGTCCCTATTTAAAAAGGAGAAAAAACAATGAAATTTCGGTTTGCCCACAACAATTTCAATGTCCTCGACCTGGAAAAGAGCGTGCGATTCTACCAGGAGGCGCTCCAGCTCAAAGAGGTCCGCAGGAAAGAGGCCGCCGACGGAAGCTTCATCCTCGTCTTCCTCGGCGACGGCGAGACCGGCCATCAGCTCGAGCTGACCTGGATGAGGGACCGGAAGGAACCCTACAACCTCGGCGACAACGAATTCCACCTGGCGCTGGTTGCGGACGATTTCGCCGCCGCCCATGCCCTGCACGAGAAGATGGGCTGTATCTGTTATGAAAACGAGAAGATGGGGATTTACTTCATCCACGATCCGGACGACTACTGGGTCGAGATCGTCCCCAAACGGTCGTGATGTGATCGACGGGGAACGGGCATGAAGCTGATCTACGCGGCCGACATCCACGGCGCCTTCGAGAAGGTCAAGAACCTGCTGTTCGAAACGGTCGCCGACGCCTACGTCATCTCCGGCGACCTGATCGACATTCCCTTCTACAACATGGGGATAGCCATCCGCTACCACGAACTCCAGACCTATTTCCATGGCTTGCGCGGGCGGATGGGAAAGGCCGACATGGGGATCGAGGATTTTGTCGACGAGCTCCTCGAAGGTCCCGACGTCCCGGAGGCGACGCAGCGGCAGGGGACGACCTACCAGCAGTACACGATCCGGGCGCGGCGCGTCATGCAGCAGAAATACAAGGTCCTGGAGAACATCGTCTCCCTGAAGCAGAACTCCCGCGTCTTCTGCCTCCCCGGCAACTACGACATGGACCTCAAGTACACCTCCCTGCACGAGCAGGACCTCCACCTCCACTGGTATCAGCTCGACCAGCTCCGAATCGCGGGCTACGGCGGGGCGGACGTCTGGACGGCCGGGATCCCGGAGCGCTACATCGTGAAGTACCAGGCAGGGTTCGGGGTGGATGAAAAGCACAACGAGATGTACCGCTTCTTCAAGGCGGTGAAGCCGGACATCATCGTGACCCACCAGCCCCCCCACGGCATTCATGACGGCGTCCCCTCGACCGGCCCCTCCGGTTCTCCGACACTGCGCTCCTTCTGCGACAACAACCCCGTCATCCTCTCTCTCTCCGGCCACATCCACGCGGCCTGCGGCTTTCAGGTTGCGGAGAACACCATCTTTCTGAACCCGTCCAACTTCGGCGAGGTCACCGACATCACCGCGGAAGTTTACGAGGGCGGATTCTTCTATGCCGTCGAGATCGAGGAGAACCGGATCGTCAAGGTAATCCTGAAGAAAATCGTCGCGGAGCGGATCTACGATATCGCCGACCACTTCGTGCGGGACGGCCGGTGGGTGGAGCAGGTCATCGATCGCGAGCGGTACGGCGCCTTCCGCCGGCGGGAGAATTACGATACGAAGGTTCCGAAGTATACCCATATCCCGGAGATCAAGCTCTACAACGAGATCAAGCAGTTCTACCGGATGTTCCAGACCCAGGAAACGGATGCGCGGCTCGACATGCTGGAACAGGTGGCGCTTCTGATGGAGGACAAGATCGGAGACGACATTGCGATGGATGTTTTGGGTTCGGTGAATATCGGCATCTCCGAAGAGAGCTCCGACATCGACTTCATCCTCTACCTGCGGTGCGAATCGGGCTGCACGAGCGGCTTCGACCAGTGCGAACGCTACCGTCAGGCGGAGGCCATGATCCAGGAGATCCTCGGGGCGAGATTCAAGGTGGAGATCCTCGATTGCATCGATTTGAACCAGGTGGAGAAGAGCATCCGGCAAAAGGACTACGAGTGCGAGACGACGCAACGGTTCGTGAGCTACCGTTCGGTCTGCCGCCCCATCAACTACCGGGTCATCGCCCCGATCGAGGACCTCCTCAATCAGGACATGGACTACCGCCAGGAGCTGGAGGGGAGCATCCGCTCCTACTTCCGAATCTTCGTGACCACCTCACAGCACGTCCGCTCTTTCCACAAATACGAGGAGCGCCTGAACGCGATCGGCATCAAGCTTCCCGAGTCCATGCGGCGCAAGGTCCGGCAGTATCTCAAGGGGGCCGAAGAGGAAAAGGAGGAGCAACCCGCCCTTCCCAGCGCCTGAAAACAGAATATGGGGGACAGATTTCAAACCTGTCCCCCAAGGCAAAACTTTTGGGTAATCGTGTGATTCGCAAGCAATATCGCCGGAAAGAGATCATCTACTAAGCCAACCGTACGAAAAAATCGTACGGTTGGAGAGGAGGTCATCATGAATAAAGAAAAAAATAACAAACTCGCCTTGTTCGAGGGCCGTCAGATACGCAAGGTGCTCCACGAGGGTGAGTGGTGGTTCTCGATCATCGACGTGATCGAAGTTCTGGTTGGAGGCGACCGGCCTCGTAAGTACTGGAACGACCTGAAAAAGAAGCTATTACAAGAGGGTTATGACCAGTTGTCCGAAAAAATCGGACAACTGAAAATGCAGTCCAGCGACGGCAAGTTCTATGCGACGGACTGCGCCAACACTGAGACCTTGTTCCGGATCATCCAGTCCATTCCCTCGCCCAAAGTCGAGCCGCTCAAGCGCTGGTTGGCGCGGGTCGGCAAGGAGCGTATCGACGAGATCGAAAACCCCGAGCTGGCCATGGGCCGGATGCAGGAACTCTACGAGAAGAAAGGTTACCCCAAGGAGTGGATTGACAAGCGGCTGCGGGGCATCGCCGTCCGGCAGGATCTGACCGATGAATGGAAAGACCGAGGCGCTGCGACCCGTCTGGAATTCGCCGCAGGGGGCGTTCGGCCTCAAGGTGGATGAGTACAAGCAGGTCAAAGACCTGGAGCGGGAGAACCTCCGCGATCACATGACCGACATCGAGCTGATCCTGACCATGCTGGGCGAGGCGACCACCACGGAGCTGCACCGGGATCGGGATTCTCAGGGTATGGCGCCGCTGAAAAGGGATGCCCAGGCCGGCGGGGCCGTGGCCGGCAGAACGCGCAAGGACATTGAAGCACAGACCGGGAAGTCGGTCATCTCGGGCGGGAACTTTAAGAGGCTGTCCGCCGGGAAACCGAAAAAACTGAACGCACCGCCCCCGGCCGAATCGACGTCAAAGGAAACGTCCAAGAAACCGGTCTGAGCAAACAAAACGGGGGGACAGATTTCAAATCTATCCCCAAGGCAAAACTTTTTGGTTGTCGTATGATCAGCAAGTAATATCGTTAGCATAAATAGTGTCGGAGCTCCGACACTATCTTGGGTTCAGCCGGAAAGAGATCATCGCGCGAATGCATGCGGTGGAAGCGGATGAAGCGCATTATCCAATCCACATAGGGACGCTCGGTGTGAATCGATTAGTGATAGAGGCGCAGAAACTGGCGGAATTGATCGAGAAGTTTCGGCTGTTTTGTTTCTTGACATAGCGTCGAGCCAGGCATATGCATTTGCTTTAAAGCTGTCTCCCGAATATGGCTGATAACATGCATCGGGCAAAAGTGCCCAAAAACGCCGCTAATATCAAATTCTCAGGGTAAAGGTGCAAGTTAATAAATGGTTAGCTGGAAAAATATTTTCAGGAGAACGATATGCAGCGAAATATTACCGTTACTTTAGGGAATCTGGTTCTTTCACTTTCCGACGCCATGGATTTGGCCAGTCCTTTATTGATACAGCATCAACAAAGGACAGCCTTTGTTGTATGGGAAATGGGGAAAGCCGCAAGACTTTCAAGTGAAAGATTGGAAAAAGTTTTTATAGCAGCACTGCTTCATGATATCGGCGCTTTTTCATTGGAGGAAAAAATCTCCCTTCGGAATTTTGAGGTCGAAAATGTAGAAGATCATTGCATTCGTGGTGAACTTTTGCTCAATAACATACCTTGGCTAAAGGACTCGGCTAAAATCATCAGATTTCACCACAAAGAGTGGCAATCTTGGGAAGAATCAATTGAAAATCCTCTTGTTTTAGAGTCGCAGTTGTTATTTCTTGCCGATTGTCTCGAACGCGCAATAAAGCGTGAGCATTACATTCTTCATCAACACGAAGATATTATCTCAAAAATAAAATCATCGTCAGGCTCTTCAATACATCCTCAAGTTGTGGATCTTTTCATCACGGTATCTCATAGCGAAGAATTCTGGCTGGATCTTGTTTCCCCCCGATTGTATTCCCTTCTGCTTAAAGAAGGTCCTTTCAGAAAAATAGAAATAGACTTTTCGGATATTTCTATAATGGCCGAGCTTTTTCGAAATATAATTGATTTCCGGTCCCGTTTTACTTCAACTCATTCTTCAGGTGTTGCTGCATCTGCATCCATGTTGGCAAGAATTTTTGGACTTACGGACACAGAAATAGGGCTTATGGAAGTTGCAGGCAATCTGCATGATATAGGGAAATTGGCAATTCCCAACAGCATTCTGGATAAACCTGGAAACCTTACAAAAGAAGAGATGTCCGTTATGAAATCGCACACGTATTATACTTATTCTGTGATTAATACTATTGGGGGACTTAACCACATTGCGGAATGGGCTGCTTATCACCATGAAAGACTTGACGGTTCCGGATATCCCTTTCATTGCGTAGCCGCCGAGCTAAGTACCGGAGCACGAATACTGATGGTCGCGGATATATTTACCGCACTGGCTGAAGACCGACCGTATAGAAAAGGTATGTCCAAAGATGGAATTGTTCAGATTATTAAACAGTTTTCTGATCGTAGCCTTTTGGATACCAGAATAGTTAATCTCCTTTTTGAGAATTACAACGAGATTTTTTCCTATGTAGCTGAAAAACAGGCTGTTGCCAGAGAGTTCTACGAAAAGCAATTTGCTTTTATTCATTAACGACCCATATCTTGATGCTCTCGTCAAAAGTCACGAGAGCCGCCGTTTTTTGGTCGTGTGAAAAAAACGACCTCCATAATTGCCCTACAATCGACTTTTTCATACTTGTGAATGGTTTGATGACCCCTGAAAAAATCGTTTTTTACGAATCAGCGACTTTTGACGAGTTCATCATATCTTGGAATATTGATGATTGAGCCGCTAATCGGGTAGCCGGGGGTTTTTCTCCCCCGGCCCCCACACCACCCGGCATGCGGGTCCGCACCGGGCGGTTCCCAAAGTCTGACGGGCCGTAGCCGGTCAGTATAGCAACCTCAGCTCTTTGAAAGAAGACGATAACTGCGGTTGTCTTGGAGAGCAGCACTTAAGGACGCGCCCGATTGTTCGCTCACCCATTCGAGTTCAACGCGATTCGGAGCTCATAAAGCCTGACATCCCCTTCTTCAAGTTCGGCCCTTCGGCAGGGTGAGTCCATCCCGGTGCTCTGTACCGGGCTCGTTCCCAGTCACCACACCGTCCTAAGTGGTGAAGTCCTTTGCCTACTATGGCCTCTGCTGACTCCTGTCCGGCCCCCGGCATGTTGCCATGACGGGCGCCACTCCCGAAAGAGTTGCAAACCGGACAGGTCTCCCCGGATAAGAACGTGAACTTTCGCTACACAACCGCAGCATTTACCCTATCTCCTGAATCCTGGGCTTCGTTATGTTGTGCTAACTTGCCCGGAGACTAAGCCTTGTATGCTGTTTCTGTTCGTCGGCTCATAGCTTTGCGCTCCGGCTTCCTTCGGACGGTTCCTCGCGGTTCCGCCCTTGCCTTCGGCTAATACTTGTGTCAATGTACCTACCATTGACCGGATTCATGTACAGGGGACTTTCACCCCATAAGTTCACGCCCATGCCGGGCGTACACCAGCACATCCAGGCGGACGCGGCGGGCCGCGCCGCTGATGCGCACTGTTAGGGATAATGAATTATTTGCAGAAGGAGGTATTGTTATGGCTTTAATACCACCATTTTTCTTAGACTGCGTCGTGTCAATCGGTATTCAAGGTTTGAATGGACCTGGTTGGATAGGAAGCGGATTCATTGTGGGTAGACCAATAACAAATGATTCAGGCGAGAAGGTCTATCACACATTTTTGATTACAAATAAGCATGTGCTTAAAGATAAGAAAAATATACTGTTGAGGTTTAACACATTACAAGGCGCACAAGTAATAGACTACCCCATTGATCTTGAACTTGGTGGTCAACCTATATGGGTAGGGCATACTTCCGCAGAAGTGGATATTGCTGTTTTTAGTATAAATCCAGATGTCCTTAAAAAGGACTCCGCTGTTTTTTCATTCTTCCAACTTGATGAACACACTATGTGTGTATCAGATATGAAACGAGATGGGTTATCAGAAGGTGATTCAATATTTGTTCTTGGCTTTCCAATGGGCATAGTTTCTTCTCAGAGCAACCACGTAATATCTAGGTCAGGATCTATCGCAAGAATAAGAGATTTACTTGCAAACCGGCAATCCAATTTTTTAATTGATGCAAATATATTTCCAGGAAACAGTGGCGGACCAGTTGTAACCCGTCCAGAGATATCCTCTATTCAAGGTACGTCCCCAATAAATAAAGCAGCGCTAATTGGCGTTGTTAAAAGCTATGTACCCTACCAGGATGTAGCCATTAGCCAACAAACTGGAAACCCAAGAGTGATTTTCGAGGAGAATTCTGGTTTAGCATTAGTTGAAACCGTAGATAACGTTAAAAGCACAGTGGATATATGCTATCAACAAAAGGTGGCAAAAAATCCCTGACAATCAAATCAAGCGGACGCAAAATACGCGTCGCTTATTTAAACGTTATCCCGCTCCACCGAACCCAAAGATTCCTCTCACAGCTTCCTGAGTTGGAATAAAAGTATAACACCCGCAGGAGACAGAAATGGCAGACAACAACGAACTCGAACGGACCCTTTGGGCGGCAGCAGACAAGATGCGCTCCAACATGGACGCGGCGGAATATAAGCATGTCGTCCTCGGGCTGATTTTTCTCAAATACATCTCGGATGCTTTTAATGACCTGTACCAAAAACTAAAAGAGGGCAAGGGCGAGTTCGAGGGGGCAGACCCCGAAGACGCGGACGAGTACCTGGCGCACAACATTTTCTGTGTGTCCGAAAAAGCCCGCTGGCAGTATCTGCAAGACCGCGCTAAACAGCCTGAAATTGGCAGATTAATTGACGACGCGATGGATGCTATCGAGCGCACCAACCCGCCGCTCAAGGGCGTGCTCCCAAAAATTTACGCCGACCCGGAACTAAACAAACAGCGCTTGGGTGAGCTAATTGACCTGATCGGCACTATCGGCTTTAATCAGGACGGCCATAAGGCAAAAGATCTGCTTGGCCGTGTCTATGAATACTTCCTCGGCCAGGTTGCCGATGCTGAAGGAAAAAAAGGGGGCCAGTTTTGGACGCCGTCCAGCATTGTAAAACTTCTGGTTGAAATGCTTGAGCCTTACAATGGCCGTGTGTATGACGGCTGCAGCGGCAGCGGCGGGATGTTCGTGCAAAGCGAAAAGTTTGTGCTCAACCATCAGGGCAACATCAAAGACTTATCCATTTTTGGGCAAGAATCCAACCCGACCACCCTGCGCCTTGCGCGCATGAATTTGGCGATTCGCGGCATCGACGCCAAACTGGAACTGGGCGACACCTTCCTGAATGACCGCCACCCCGACCTGAAAGCGGACTTCATCCTTGTTAATCCGCCTTTCAACGTCAGCGATTGGAGCGGCGAGCAACTGCGCGATGACGCCCGCTGGAAATACGGCGTGCCGCCGACCGGCAATGCCAACTATGCCTGGCTGCAACACTTCATCCATAAACTCAGCCCGAACGGCACCGCCGGGATTGTGCTTGCCAATGGCAGTATGAACAGCAACACCAGCGGCGAAGGCGAGATTCGCAAGAACATGATCGAAGCCGGGCTGGTGGACTGCATGGTGGCCCTGCCCGCGCAACTGTTTTACAACACCATGATTCCCGCATGTTTATGGTTTTTGGCGCGCAACAAAACCAACCATAAATTCCGCGACCGCTCTCAGGAAATCCTGTTTATTGACGCCCGCAAGCTCGGCGTGATGATCAACCGCCGCAACAAGGAATTAACCGATGAAAATATAGCCCTCATTTCCGGAACCTACCACAACTGGCGCAATAAAAATGCCGAGTACGAAGACAAAGCGGGCTTTTGCAAATCCGCCACGCTGGACGAAGTGCGTGCCAATAACTACGTGCTGATGCCCGGGCGCTATGTCGGCACCGAAGAAGTCGAAGACGATGGGATATTGTTTGCCGACAAGATGAACGCACTGACTGCCAAACTTGCCGAGCAGTTTGCCAAAGGCGACGAACTGCAAAAGACCATTCGTGAAAACTTGAAGGGAATTGGCTATGAATTCTAAAACCACCCAAACACCGCTACATTCGCAACTTGAGGAGTGAACCATGAATCTGAACCAATTTTCCGATGTGCTGTCGCGGTTGGGTGATATGCTGGCGCAGTATGAGCAGGCCGTCAATCTCCCCCCGTTGATGCAGGAAGCCGTGCAAGAGTCGCTTTTGCAACGGTTTGAATATACGTTGGAAGTTGCCTGGAAAAGCGCCAAGCGCTACTTGGTGGAGCAAGAAGGCTACTCCCAGGAGATGGGTCCCAAAACGGTACTGCGGCTTTGCGGCGAATTAGGGCTACTGAATGCCGAAGACTGGCTATTGTATTTGCAGGCCCGGCAAGATATTAGTCACGATTACAGCAGTGAGAAAGCCAAAGCGGTGTTGGACCTGGCGACCGATTTTTACACCGATGCCCGCCGCTTTTACGCCGCCCTCAATGCCAAACTGTCCCCTGATGACGTCGAGCAGCCATGATAGATCTGCGTCCCGATTTCTTAGACACCCTGAAACGCCTCCTGGCCGAGATTGTCCCGGATTGCGAGGTGCGCATCTTTGGCTCGCGTTACCAATGGACAACCACTGATGCTTCCGATTTAGATTTGGCGCTGGTAGGGCCGGGCAAGCTGCATTGGAAAACGCTGACCAGACTCAAGGCCGCGCTGGAAGAGTCGTCTTTGCCCTACCGCGTGGACGTGCTCGACTGGCGCGCCATTTCGCCGGAGTTTCAAAAGGTGATTGAGCAGGGGTACGAGGTGATTCAAAAGCCGGAATTAGTTAGGAGTTCTAAGGAATGGGGGAAATATCGTCTTCAAAACCTGTGTTCTTACATTACTGATGGAAAACATGGCGATTGTAGAAACCAGGATAATTCAGGATTTTACTTTTTAAGTGCAAAGGATGTTTCCGAAGGGAGATTATTCTATGAAAAGGCGAGGCAAATCACAAAAGAAGATTTCGAAGATACGCACAAACGAACACGACTAGAAGCTTTTGATATTTTACTAACCAATAGCGGCACGATTGGTAGAATGGCGGTAGCTGAAGATCATGAATTGACAAGCAGAACGACTTTTCAAAAAAGCGTAGCGATTCTAAAACCGATAAAGCAAAAAGTATTCCCTCGTTTTCTTTATTACTGCTTGGTATCTAGAAAATCCGATATTGTAAATACAGCCAGTGGCACAACCCAGCAAAACCTTCTACTAGGGGATTTGAGATCATTTGAAGTTGAGATTCCCGAAGACATAGAAACCCAACGCCGCATCGCGGACATTCTCTCTGTGCTGGACGAAAAAATCGAACTCAACCGCCAGACCAACGCCACGCTCGAAGCCATCGCCCAGGCCATTTTCAAGGAGTGGTTTGTGGAGTTCAACTTCCCCCGCGCAACCGGTGAGATGCAGGACAGCGAAATCGGTCCCATTCCGAGGGGGTGGCGGGTGGGAACGTTGGGAGATGTTTGCAGCGTTACGATGGGGCAGTCTCCCCCTGGTGAGAGTTATAATGAAACGGGAGATGGAATTCCTTTTTATCAAGGGAGAACAGACTTCGGCTTTCGATTTCCTACAAAGAGAGTCTTTACAACTGATCCAAAAAGATTTGCTAAACAATTTGATACCTTAGTAAGCGTTAGGGCGCCAGTCGGCGACATGAATATTGCAGCGGAAAATTGCTGTATTGGTAGAGGTCTTGCGTCTGTAATTGAAAAGAATGGGAATTATTCATTTACATATTATTTTTTGAGAGAACTTACAGAAAAATTTAAAAGTTTTGAAGATAATGGAACTGTGTTTGGTTCTATTAATAAAACAGATTTTGAAAATATGCCGTGCATTGTTCCGAATGATGGAGCGATTATTGCGTTCGAAAATAAATGCCGGTCAATTGATGAAAGTATATTTAACAACGAACAAGAATCCTCAACCCTCGCTGCCCTGCGCGACGCACTTCTACCTAAATTGATGAGAGGAGAAATTGAAGCATGAGCGTTAGGAGAAGAAAAATATGGTCAGTAAAGAACGAACTTATTGCTAAAGCACGAGAATCAATGTTGTGTGCTGTCCAGATATTTAATAATCCCAATATTACTTTCAAGTCTGAAAGCTTTATTGTTCTTTCTAACATTGCTTGGACATATCTACTTCACGCTTATTATAGAGGATCAAAAATTGATTATAAGTATTACAAAATTCAGGGTAAGAGGAAATTATATGATACTACAAAAAGAGGAGCGCATAAATATTGGGAATTAGAAAGGTGTCTTGACGATAACAAAAACCCGCTTGATAAAGTTACAAGTGCCAACCTGCGATTTCTAATCGGTCTGCGTCATGAAATTGAGCATCAAATGACCACCAGAATTGATGACTACCTAAGTGCACGATTTCAGGCTTGTTGCTTAAATTTTAATGATTACATCCGAAAGTTATTCGGGACAAGTTATGGCATTGATCGGCATTTGTCATTCTCCCTCCAATTTTCCTCAATTTCAGAAGGCCACGCAAAGCAACTTAGAGATTTCGCTGAGCTACCAAAGAATATCTACTCCTTTATATCGGACTTTGATAATTCAATTCCAGATGAAGATTTCAATGATGTCAAATATTCTTATCGTGTTTTGTATGTGCCCAAAACGGTAAATAAGAAGGGACAAGCCGACAGAGTCATTGAATTTATACCGGCAGACTCACCCGAAGCAGCAGGGTTGAACAAAGAATACAGGCTTATTCGGGATCGCGAAAAACCGAAATTCTTACCCAGTGAAATAGTCAAGAAGATGAAATCAAAAGGGTATCCGAAATTTGGTATGCATCAGCATACGCTGCTGTGGAAAGAGCTTGACGCGAAGGATGCTGCGAAAGCGTATGGGGTCCTGATTGCTAAGACATGGTACTGGTATGAATCTTGGCTGAAGCAGGTTGACGAATATTGTAAAAACCATCAGGCAGAATTGGTATGAATTTAAAGATCCTCTATGAATCTGAAATCGAACAAATAGCCCTCGAACTTCTGCATGACGAAAACGGCTATATATAGCGAAGTCATTCTGCAAGCCCGTCTGCGCGCTGCGATTGACCGGCTCAATCCGAACATCCCCGGCGAAGCGCGTGACGACGCCTTCAAAAAAGCCCAGCGCGCCACGGCTCTGACGGTCATTGACAACAACGAAGCCTTTCACCGCTTGCTGACTGAAGGCGTGGATGTCAAATTCGGTGTTGGTGAGGGAAAATCCCGCACCGACAAGGTTTGGCTGGTGGATTTTTCAGAAAAAGGCGTGGAGCGGAATGAATTCCTTGCTGTCAACCAGTACACTGTTCTCGAAAATAACAACAAACGCCCCGATATCGTCCTGTTTATCAACGGTTTGCCGCTTGTCGTAATCGAACTCAAAAACGCCGCGGATGAAAATGCCGATGTGCAGGGGGCATTTCACCAATTGCAAACTTACCAGCAGGTCATTCCCTCCCTGTTCACCACCAACGCCTTTCTCGTCATCAGCGATGGCTGGTTTGCCAAAGCCGGAACCATCTCCAGCGATTATGCCCGCTTTATGGAATGGAAAAGCGTGGATGGCGCACGCGCCGTCGATTCCCGGATCGAGCCGGAGATGGAGCCGCTTATCAAGGGTCTGCTCAACAAAAAAACCCTGCTGGATGTCATCCGCCACTTCATCGTCTTTGAAAAGACCAAAGAGAAAACCGTCAAAAAGGTTGCCGCCTATCACCAGTATTTCGCCGTCAACAAAGCCATTGTCTCCACCATCCGCGCCTCAGCCAGTAAAAGCGGGCATTTTACCGCCGAACACCCGTCTGTCTATGGCTTGCCGAGCGTCGAACGCCAGCCCAAAGGCGATAAGCGCGCGGGCGTGGTCTGGCACACCCAGGGCAGCGGCAAGAGCCTTTCGATGGTCTTTTACGCCGGGAAACTGGTTTTGCAGGATGAAATGGTTAACCCCACCCTGGTGGTGCTAACCGACCGCAACGACCTGGACCAGCAACTCTTTGAAACCTTCAGCAACTGCCAGCAATTGCTGCGCCAGACTCCCGCCCAGGCCGCCAACCGCGAAGACCTGAAAAAGTTGCTTTCGGTGGCCTCCGGCGGCATTGTCTTCACCACCATCCAGAAATTCCTGCCCGAAGAAAACGGCGCGAAATACCCCACCCTTACCGAGCGACGCAACGTGGTGGTGATTGCGGATGAAGCCCATCGCAGTCAATACGACTTTATTGATGGCTTCGCCAAGCACATGCGCGATGCCCTGCCGAATGCCTCCTTCATCGGCTTTACCGGCACGCCGATTGAAAAAGAAGACAAAAACACCCAAGCGGTCTTTGGCGATTACATTGACGTATACGACATCCAGCAGGCGGTGGCCGATGGGGCGACGGTGCGCATCTACTACGAAAGCCGTCTGGCCAAAATCGAACTCTCCGCCGCCGACCAGAAACTTCTGGATAAGCGTGTGGAAGAAGTCACCGAAGACGACGAACTGACCGACCGCCAGCGGCGCTTTGCCAAATGGGCGGGCAAAGAAGCCGTGGTGGGCAGCGCCAGCCGCCTGAAGCAGGTCGCCGCCGACCTCGTCCAGCACTTCGAGCAACGCCTGAGCGCGGCGGACGGCAAAGGCATGATTGTCTGCATGAGCCGCCGCATCTGCGTCGAACTGCACAAGGAAATCATCCAACTGCGCCCGGACTGGTACAACTCCGAAGACGATAAAGGTGTCATCAAAATCGTCATGACAGGCTCCGCCAGCGACCCGCTCGACTGGCAGGAGCACATCCGCAACAAAGAGCGCCGCAAAGCGATCGGCAACCGCCTGAAAGACCCCAAAGATCCCCTGCGGCTGCTCATCGTGCGCGATATGTTCCTGACCGGCTTCGATGCGCCCTGCCTGCACACCATGTACGTGGACAAGCCGATGAACGGGCACACCCTGATGCAGGCCATCGCCCGCGTCAACCGCGTCTTTGGCGACAAAGAAGGCGGGCTGGTGGTGGATTACATCGGCATCGCCCAGGATTTGAAAAACGCCATGCTGATCTACGCCGCCAGCCAGGGCAAAGGCCAAATCACCTTCGACCAGGAGGAAGCCGTTGCCAAAATGCAGGAGCTATACGAAGTGGTGGTGGATATGTTCGCGCGCTTCGATTACCGCCGCTATTTTGCGCTCGCACCCAAAGCCAAACTCAACTTCCTCCTGGATGCGGCAAACTACATCTCCGACCTCTCCGAGATCAAAGAAGGCAACACCATCCGCAACGGCAAAGAACGCTTCAAGGAAAACGTCATCCGGCTGCAAAAAGCCTTTGGGCTGGCAGTGCCGCATCCGGAAGCGCTCAAAATCCGCGATGACCTGGCATTTTTCCAGGCCATCAAAGCGCGCTTTGCCAAATTCGACGACCAGACCAAAACCCGCACCAACGAAGAAATCGAAACCGCCATCCGGCAAATCGTCAACGACGCCATTATTTCCAGCGAAGTGATTGATGTCTTTGATGCGGCGGGCATCAAGAAGCCGGATATATCCATCCTGTCGGACGAATTCCTGACTGACATTCAGGGCATGGAACGCAAAAATCTGGCGCTCGAACTGCTCAAACGCCTGCTCAATGACGAAATCAAGACCCGCTCCAAAATGAATCTGGTGCAGGGCAAGAAATTCTCCGAAATGCTGGCCGAAGCCGTCAAACGCTACCAGAACGGGTTGATTGACTCGGCGCGGCTGATTGCAGAACTCATTCAATTGGCTAAGGATCTCCGCGCCGCCGACCAACGCGGCGAAAAGATGAACATGCGCCCCGACGAACTGGCATTTTTTGATGCCCTGGCCGACAACCCAACCGCCGAAGCTGTACTGGGCGACCAGACCCTCAAGCAAATCGCCCACGAACTGGTGGAGAAAGTCCGCCAGAACACCTCGATTGACTGGCAACTCAAAGAAAGTGTCCAGGCGCAACTGCGCGTGCTGGTCAAACGGATATTACGCAAATACAAATATCCGCCTGATGATCCGGCGACGGGTGAATATACGGTTTCGGTGACGAAGGTTTTAGACCAAGCCGAGTTATTGGCGGATTATTGGACGAAGAGTAAATAAGAGATCGCACTTACTCCATTTTGATCCGTAACTTCATTTTCAAATCAGAAAATCCGCGAGAACCCCATGAACCCTTAAAGCTTTTCTTCCACCGATTTTATCTTCCCCTCAATCCGGTTCACCGCCCCCTCGCGGTAATCGGCCTGGACCGTCATGTAGATCCGGCCGCACTCCTTCCGGAGCTCCCTGAAGCAGTGATCCACCACCCCCATGACCTCCTCCCACTCCCCCTCGACGGCCGTGCTCATCGAGCCCAGTTTGTAAGGGAGGCCGCTCTCCCGGATGATTCGCACGGATTTTGCGACATAGGGGCTGACGCTGGTCCCCTTGTCGGTGGGGAACATGGACAAATGAATGAGTACGCTCATATTACCACCTCACTTCTTTTTCAGGATCGTCTCCAGGAGGGTCTCTATTTTCGGGCATTGACGACAGAGGATGTTCCCGTTTGGGTCGACGAGGACCATCGATGGGATGCCCCGGATGTCATATATGCCGCTTACGTCGCCGTCTTCGTCCAGGAGCACGCGGTAGGGAAGCCCGTACTTGGCTGTGAATTTGGCCACCTTCTCCTTCGATTCCTGGATGTCGATATTGACGATCTCCAGCCCCAGCTTCGCATAGGTCGCATGGAGCGATTTGAAATGGGGGATCTCCTCTCTGCAGGAGGGGCACCAGGTTGCGCTGAAGATGATCAGGACCGGCTGTTTCCCCTTGAAATCGCTCAAACGGAATTTCCGGCCGTTCAGGTCCGTGAGGACGAAGTCCGGGGCCTTCTCCGCGATGGCTGTTTTCGCGGCTTCACGCGGCTTCGGTGCGGACCCGGCGTCCGCCGGGATAAAGACATTACATGAAACCACTAAAGCTGCGAAGATCATTACCTTTTTACAACCATCGGTATAAACCATTTGTTCTCCTTCAAACCCAGAGTATTCCGGCATTGATCAGAAAATATTCTCCCGCTCCCAGCAGTATCCAGCCGAACAGCCGGCTGATCCGGACCATCCATACACCGGACTTGGGGATGCCGGCCAAGAGACCGGCAAACGTCCCGACCAGGATAAGCAGGGTCCCCATTCCGCAGGCGAAGACGAACATCAGGCCGGAGGCAAAGGCCACATTCTGCCGGGTCGCCGCGTAGCTGAGGATTACGGCGAGGACCGGCGCCGTGCAGGGACCCATGACCAGGCCCGAGACCGCCCCCACGCAAAAACTGCCGGCGATGCCCTCCGTCCTTTTTTTAGACTGCACCCGTGTGATGAAGCCAGGCGCCCGAACGGAGAGAGCGAAGACGTCTAACATGGACAACCCCATGAGAATGCAGATATTTCCGATAACGAAATAGGTCCAGGGGTTGCTCTGAATCTGGCCGAACAGCTTTCCGGAAAGCGCGGCGACGGCGCCGAGAATCGTATAGGTGACGGCCATGCCCAGCACGTAGATCAGCGAGAGAAAGAACGACCGGCGTTTCGAGCCGCCGCGGGCGCCGATGAAGGCGGCGGTGATCGGGATGACCGGGTAGATGCACGGGGTGAAGCTGATCAGCACCCCTCCGAGATAAACGGCCAGAAAGGACAGGAAAACCGATTCCTGCAGGTAGGCGGACAAGCCGCCGACAAAATTCTCTACCATAGGTCCTCCCCAACCGGCCGCGTCTATCACTTTGTATCTATTAAATCTCTTCGGGTTATATTCCCCGCAGTTTGCTTCGGGGAGGTTCATTGCTAACATAAAACGGGAGAAAGATAAAATCCTTTTATCTCGTCGTCCCCGGGGGGAGGATGAGGGCGGCCGCGCTGCGGACGATCCGTCCGGTGAGCGTTTCCGTGGTTCGGAGCGCGCCGAAGGGGCAAACCTCAAGGCAGCAGAAGCAGCGGATGCAGCGGTCGTAGTCGAAATGGAGCGGCTTCGCCTCCGGTGTGATCGCCCGGGCCGGACAGATCTTCCAGCACTCCCCGCACATCCGGCAGAGGGCGGGATCACAGACGGGCCGCTGAAGAAGCTGCCGCCGGATGAAGCCGTGCAGGAACTTCGGGCCATAGATGAGGGAGGAGAGGCGAGGGAGGCGGAAATCCCGGATTTCAGGGAGCGAACCGTCGATCTCCTCCCCCGGTGCGGGGAAATCCATCTCCCGGGCGGCCTTCAGGACCGGCAAGCGCTCCGGGTCGAGGCCGACCATCCGGCAGACGGTCCGATCGAGCGCGAAGGGATCGCGGCCGGCCAGCAGGACGCCAAGCTCGCGTGGAACACCGCTCATCCCCGGTCCCTGCCCCTCCAGCGCCAGGACGCCGTCGATGATATTGAAGGCAGGCCGGAGGGTCATGCCGATCCGGGCGATGAGCCGGGCGAACGCCTGCCGGTCGACGCCGGCCCGCATGTGCCACTCCGGCTTCCGGTAGCCGACGACGCAGCCGAAAAGATTCTTGACGGCGAGGGTCAAAAGCATCTGGCTGTGGGTCTTGAGCTTGGGGAGGTTCACGATCACATCCGCCCGGACGGCGTCCTCGGCGATCTCGATGGCGCCGAACGGTTCGCCGATGTCGACGCGGACGGAATTCTGAAACGGCCGACACTCGCAGTCGAGGCCGCGGAGGGCGTCACGGATCCCGCTCATCCGGAGGATCAGATCGAAGCTGCCCATCGCGGGGCTGTCGGCGACCAGGGGACGGGCGCCCCGCTCGTTGCAGTATTCCACGACGGCCCGGACGACGGCGGGATGGGTGAGAACGGCCTGGCGCGGCAGCGCCGGGGAGAGGAGGTTCGGTTTGATCAGGACGCGGCTTCCGCCCCCGATCTTTTCTCCTCCCATCGCCTCCATCATCCCGAAGATCACGGGCCGCAGGGTGTTGCTGTCATAGGTTGCATTGCGGACGATCACCAGGGTCATGATGATTCCCCCTCTTTTCGAGCGACAGGATAGTCGAAAATGTTCGACGTGGCAATCGGGGATTGCATTTTTCATCACTCCTTCGGTAACATTTTATTTGAGGCAATTCGCATCTCAACCTTTCATTGACAAGTTCCGCCGATCGTGATACATTCACATTATTCATGTGAGTTAATGGGTGTTTACAGCAATTAAGGAGGAGCCGTGATGGATCGTAAACTGATCATACTCAAATCACCAAACCTCATTCTTGCCGGTTTTGGCGCGCTTGATAAGATGGGCGAGGAGGCCAGAAACCTCGAGGCCAAGAAGGCGCTCCTGGTCACCGATAAGGGCATTGTCGCTTCGGGAGTCAGCGCGAAGGTCGAAAAGATGCTGACGGACCAGAAGATCGCTGTGGTTGTTTTCGATCAGGTCATCCCCGATCCCGATATCGCCTGCTGCGAAAAGTGCATCGACAGAGCCAAGGTCGGTCAGTACGATCTGATCGTCGGCGTCGGCGGCGGCAGCGCCATGGATATCGCCTCCGTGACCTCGACCCTGTGCACGAATCCCGGCAGCGTTTACGACTATTTCGGCGTCAATCTATTGAAGAAACAGGGAATCCCCACCTTCCTGGTGGCGACGACCGCCGGTACCGGCGCCGAGGTCACGCCCAACGCCATTTTGACCGACACGGCAGCCAAGCTCAAGAAGGGCATTGTCAGTCCCTATATCCTGCCCCGTGCGGCCGTGGTCGATCCGGAGCTGACCCTTTCCATGCCCCCGCGGGTGACCTCTTTCACCGGCATGGACGCCCTCACCCATGCCATCGAATCCTACACATCCATGAACGCCACGCCGCTGACGGACCTCTACGCCCGGGAGGCCATACGGCTCATCGGCAGGAGTCTCCGGACGGCCGTGGCCCGGGGTGACCGTCGGGACGCCCGGTACGACATGTCCATCGGCAGCCTCTATGCGGGGATCTCCCTGGCCAATGCCGGGGTAGGCGCCGTTCATGCCTTGGCCTATCCGCTCGGAGGACAGTTCAATGTTCCGCACGGAATCGCCAACGGCATTCTCTTGCCCCACGTCATGGAGTTCAATGTCCCCGGTGACGTCGCCAAATTCGCCGAGGTCGCCTCTCTTTTGGGCGAGCAGGTGGAATGTCTGTCGCCCGTGGAGGCGGCTTACCGCTCCGTGAAGGCGGTCAAGCACCTCATGCGGGATATCGATATGCCCTTAACGCTGACAGAACTCAATATTCCAAGATCGGCCATTCCGGAAATGGCAGCCGCCTCCATCAACGTCACGCGCCTCATGGCCAACAACCCAAGACGGATGACGGCGAAGGATTCCGAGAAGGTTTACGAAAAAGCATTCTGAGGACGGTATGAATGCGGTTTCTCTTTTCCGATCCCTTTATAAAAGTGGCAGGGAAGGAGCTCGAATTTCCGATTTCGAGCCCTGTCTCTTTGCGGGCGTTGATCGGCCGATTTCCCCCCGACCTCATCAAGATGATCCACCACGAGAATTCGGTTTCCGATGTCGAACTCTGGGCCCATGTCATGTTTTTCAACAAGGTGCGGCTCCTGCGGCTCGATGACATGATCGATAATGACGAAACGGTAAAGGTTCTGCTGCCGGCAACGGGCGGCTGATCGGAAAGAGGACGATGCCATGTTCGGCTACCACAAGAAGATTTTAAGGATTGATTTAACCGGGCGTAAGACCGAGGTCCGGAACCTGGATGATTCCCTGCTGGAAAAATATGTAGGCGGTGTCGGTTTGGGTGTAAGACTGCTCTACGACGAGACAACCCCCGATACCGATCCACTTGGACCGGAGAATATCCTGGTGGCGATGACCGGCCCCTTCACCGACAGCCGGGTGCCCTCATCAAGCCGGCATCATGTGATGGGACGTTCGCCGCTCACGGGCTTCCTGGGCGAGTCAAACGTCGGCGGCTCCTGGGCAGTCCATTTTAAAAAATCCGGATACGACGGGATTGTCGTGACGGGGAAGGCCGACAGGCCGGTTTATCTGTGGATTCATGACGGCGGTGTGGAGATCCGGGACGCGCGTCCCATCATGGGCAAGGATTCCATCGAGTCAGCCGAGTGGCTCAAGCGGCAGACGACGGATAAAGCGAGCGCCGCGGTGATCGGTCCTGCCGGTGAGCGCATGGCCCGGATCGCCGGCATTCCCCACGTGGGAACGATCGTCCGGCAGGCGGCGCGGTGTGGACTGGGCGCGGTCATGGGTTCGAAGAACCTCAAGGCCATGGTGACCTTTGGAACCCGGAAAGTCATACAGGCCCATGAGGACGGCCTCAGGGAACAGATGAAGACCGTCCTGCCCCATATCCGGAAAGTGACCGAGACCTTTGGCAAATACGGGACTTCCGGCGGTGTGGAAAATTACGAGAAATTGGGAAATTTCCCACTCCAGAACTGGCGGTCCAGCCGCTGGGCCGATGCGGTCAAGATTTCCGGGGTTACCATGCACGACACCATCCTGAAGGGGAGAACCGCTTGCCTGCAATGCCCCATCGCCTGCGGTCGCCACATCCGGATCGAGGATGGGCCTTATGGGCTTGTGGACGGCGAGGGCCCTGAATATGAAACCATCGGCACCATGGGCGGCGAATGCCTGGTCCAGGACCTGGCCGCCATCTGCAAGGCCAACGATCTGTGTAACCGTTACGGGCTCGATACCATGTCCACCGGGTCGGTGATCGCCTTTGCCATGGAGGCATTCGAAAAGGGGTTGATCACCACCGCGGATACGGACGGGATCGAGCTTCGCTGGGGCAGCGGCGAGGCCCTGGTGGAAATGACAAGGAAAATAGGTCTTCGTCAGGGGATCGGGGAACTCATGGGCGAAGGGGTTCTGCGCATGGCCCGCGCCCTGGGACGCAACGCCATCGAATTCGCCATGCATGTCAAGGGACTCGAACCCTCGGCCCACGACCCGCGGCGTTTCTGGAGCCAGGCTCTGTCTTACGGCACTGCGGCCCGCGGCGCCTGCCACAACGCCAGTTGGAGTCATCCGTATGGGCTGGCGCTGTTCATGTCCGAAATCGGGATCGACAAGCCACACCTTTCGTGTCAGGTGGAAGGAACGGCCGAGATGACCGCCAAGCTGCAGACCTACCAGACCATGAACGATGCCCTGATCATCTGCCGCTTTACCCAGGTGGGGAAGGCCGTGACGGCTACCAACATTGTCGACTGGTACAATATGATCACCGGCCGGGAAGCGGATATCGGAGAACTGATGACGATCGGAGAGCGGATCTTCAATCTCAAACGGCTGTTCAACACCCGCCTGGGCGTCAGCCGCAAGGACGATTTCCTTCCCCCGCGTTTCTTAACGCACAACCGCAAGGGCGAGGGGATCACCACCCAGTTGCCGCCCATGGGTCGGCTGCTTGCCGACTATTACGAATACCGTGGTTGGAACGAAGAGGGCCTGCCGACACCCGAAAAGCTCCGGCAATTGGGGCTTTAACGATTCCATTCAGGAGGGTTTATGAACGACAGGATTTCCTGCCCAGAGTTTGACCTGTCCGGCAAGGTGGCCGTCGTCACGGGCGCCGGACGGGGGATGGGCCGGTATATGGCCCTGGATCTCGCCCGCTACGGGGCGGACGTGGTGCTCTGCAGCCGGACCCTCTCGGAACTGGAACAGGTGTGCGGCGAGGTGGAAGCCTTGGGAAGAAAGGCGCTGGTGGTACCGACGGATGTCGGGCGAATCGCAGAGATCGAGCGGATGACCGAGATGGCCGTGGAGCGCTTTGGCCGCATCGACATCCTGGTCAACAACGCCGGGATGAACATACCCCAGTGGGCCGAGGAGGTGACCGAAGATGCCTGGGACCGGATCATGAACATCAACGTAAAGGGGGTTTTCTTCTGTGCCCAGGCTGTAGGCAAGGTGATGATCCGGCAAGAGAAGGGAAAGATCATCAACATCTCATCCCAGGCCGGCAGCGTCGGCCTGATCAAGCGGGCAGCCTACTGCTCCAGCAAGGGCGCCATCAATCAACTCACCCGGGTGCTCGCCCTGGAATGGGGCAAGCACCATATCTGCGTGAACGCACTCGCGCCCACATTCGTGGAGACGCCCATGACCCGTCCCATGCTGGAGGAAAAATCCTTCCGGGAGTAT
>JAPLJX010000175.1 GCA_026388375.1 Deltaproteobacteria bacterium | reverse complement strand
CGAAATGTCAGGGATCCGTGCGGATCATCAGTTTCATCGAGGACCCGTCGGCGACCCGGAGAGTCACTTACTTTCCATCCGTAATGCTCAATTTTGACAATCGGCAATATCCAAACAGTAGGTATAAAACTCAGTCGAAGCTCAATCGCTTGGAGAGGCTCCGCTCCAGGCGCCAGGTGAGTTGGGAAGCAGAAGACCGTCAAAAATAACTGAAAATAGAGATAAAAAGAAGATTCGGGAAAATTTGGTTTGACTTCCCGGAACGATTCCGATAAAAGGCGGGTCGGTTCCCGTGTGCAGGTTGTCATCCACCGGCGAAACTGTGCACCGTTTTAGCAGAGGCAGCTCCCGAATACCCATGAGGAGGCACTTCAATGATGAGACGGCGAATTTTTCTCTGGATGGGACTCAGCATCCTATTTACCTCCCTCGCGATCTGCGGGGATCTTCTGGCCAAAGAAACGTATAAGGTTCAGCAGGGGGACACCCTCGTGGGTATTGCCCGTAAAATCGGCGTTACCCCCGGCGCGCTGAAGGCAGCCAACCGGATGAAGGGCAGCAGCCTCAAAGCGAATCAGACCCTCATCATCCCCTTTCCGAAGATCAAAAAAGTCTCCAAATCAAAACCCTCCCCTCTCCCGCGGGGGGAGGTCTACGTGGTTAAGAAGAAGGATACGCTCGCGGGTATCGCAAGGAAGACGGGGGTTTCCGTAGCCGAACTGAAGGAGATCAACCATCTTCCCGGAAGCGCCCTGAAGATCGGACAGAAGCTCTCCTTGAAGAAGCCGGAACCCGAAAAACAGCCGGAGTTGCTGGCCGAATATACGGGAGATGAGCTCGAAGCGGATGGGGCGGACGGCGCCATTCTCACCCCGGATGAGGCCTTGGCGGAGATCGAGAGGCACAAAAAGGAAAGCGCGGCGCTTCTCGGCAAATGGAGCAGCCCCGACGAACCGAAGCTGCTTGTCGACGCGGCGATGGGGTTTCTCGGCGCCCCCTACCGGTTTGGAGGCTTCTCGATCCGCGGGATCGACTGCTCGGGACTGTCCAAGATCCGCGGGATCGACTGCTCGGGACTGTCCAAGAAGATCTATCAACTCTTCGACATCGACCTCCCAAGGACGGCCAATGAACAGGCCCGTGTCGGGATGCGTGTCGCGCGGAGCGACCTGAGCGAAGGGGATCTCCTCTTGTTCAACACGAGAAGGAGGGGTGGTCACGTCGGGATCTACATCGGCAACAACGAATTTGTCCACGCCGCCTCACGGAAGAGAGGGGTGCGTGTGGACAACCTGGATACGCCCTATTTCGACAAGCGTTTCATCCGGGCCGTACGTCTCAAGGGAAGCGATGACGGTCTGTAGGCCAGGGGAAAGCTTCCTTACTCCAAACGACTTCCGACTATAAAAACCCTTTCGGCTTCTGGGGAATCGGTTTTTCGGCGGGAACGATTTTCTCCTCTTTCGCCCCCTGTTCGACCTTGAATCCGGACTCCTCAAGGAGGTACTTGTCGTCGCCGGGGTCAGGCTTGAATTCCAACTGGAGCTTCTTGGCTTCCCGGATATAAGAACCTTCTGCAAGGCGGATTTCTCCATCCGGCACCACGACGATGGCGGATTCGCCCCTGACCGGGCAACGCTGCTCACAGTATCCGCAACCGTTGCATCGGGACGCGATCACCACGGGCCGCCGATACCCCTCGACGGGTCGAAAAACAATGGCGTTGTACGGACAGATCTCATCGCAGATCAGGCACAGCTTGTTCTGGGCCCAGACCAGGCACGTCTCCTTGCGCAAGACGGCCGTTCCGATTTTGGCATAGGTCTTCTCCTCCAACGGCAGGGAACGGATCGCCTGGGTCGGGCAGACCTTGCCGCAGACGTTGCAGTTCGGCTCGCACGGCGCCATCCGCGGTTCCAGCTTCGGGGTCCAGAGGCCCGTCAGGCCGGACTCCCAGAGAGAGGGCTGGAGGGTATTGGTCACGCAGGATTTCATGCACTCCCCGCAGCGGATGCAGGTGCGCAGGAACGCGGTTTCGGGAAGCGCCCCGGGAGGACGGATGAGTTGCCGCCTGCCCTGAAGAAGGGTGAACGGGTTCTGGATCGCAATGAAACCGAAGGTCAGTCCCCCCGCCAGGGAGGAAAAAAATCCCCGCCGCGAGACATCAATTGAGGAATACTCCCCCATCCCGGCAAGAGAGGCGGGATAAGAGATCGCCTTCTGGGGACAGATCCCGGCGCACTCCCGGCACTGGATGCATTCCGATGAACGGATCTTCAGCGGGTCTTCATCGATCGCCCCCATGGGGCAGGCCTTTTGGCAGGCCATGCATCGATTGCACTCCTCGCTGACCCGGCGCTTGAACAACCCCAAGGGCGAGATCAGGCTGAGCAGGGCGCCCAAGGGGCAGAGATACCGGCACCAGAACCGCGGCGTGATGTGGTTGAGGGCGATCACCGCCCCGAAGATCGTCAGCGTCAGGGCCGTCATGTAATAGGCGGGCTGGGGATAGTGAAGATGTGCGAGGTTCACCCATCCCAATCCCCGAGAGAGAGGGCGGAGCAGATCCAGCAAGAGGTTGACGACGACAATGGTCAGGGGGTAGAGGACTAAGGTATAAAACCGCGTCAGAAGGGCGATCGGGTCGAGGAGATAGGCCAGGGAGACACCCGTCACGGCGGCGGCAATGATCAGAATGAGGAGGAAATATTTCCATCTTTGCAGGTTCGAGTCCGTTTTCAGGCCCCGACGTTTGCTCTTCCTGAACAGGAGGAAATCGAGAAAATCGATGGAGGCGCCCATCGGGCAGACATAAGCGCAGAAGAACCGTCCGACGGCCAGCGTCGCCACGACCAGGACCAGCGACCACAGGACGCGGGCGATGAACTCCCGCGAGGCGATGACCGCATTAATCCCGAGGAGCGGGTCGATCCTGAGGTAGATGTCGGCCGGGAGCCAGTCCGGGAGCCGATAGGTGGCCAGTGCAAAGAAGGCGGTAAACAGGAGAAGCGACAGGGCCTGGACGGTTTTCCTCATACGGTTCCCTTGTAGATTCTAAGCTTCTCCACGTCGATCTTCCCCAGGCCCCGCTGATAAGCCTCAAGCAGATGTTCCACCTGGCGGCCCTTGAAGTTCTTGCCATACCAGGGAACAATGCCCACCCCATAGGAATCAACCGCCACCGGATCCACGCCGGCAATGATGAGGTTCGGCTTCTTGACGTCGCCGGGTCCGCCGGGTCCGCCGGAGACCATGGCCCGGGTAGCATCCAGGATCGTCAGTTGAGGTTTGATCACCGTTGCCAAATCCGCGATCCCCTGGTTGATATTGAACTGGGAATGGAAGCTCTCCCGGTCCCAGATCAGGCCCATGAGGCCCTTCAACCCGAGGCTCACGCCCGTGGCGGAATGGGATTTCGCCACGGGGACGTTGATCAGCACCGCGTTGTCCAGGATATCCGTGAGGACCTCCACCCGTTCCAGAACCTTCCCCTGAGGAATCCTGATCTCCCGAAAAAATTTTCTATCCTGAAGGGCAAGGACGTGGACCCCCGGGACATGCTGCTTGCACGCATCCCGGATGCCCGTCCGCTCGAGACATAGTTCAGCCCGTTGCAGCGTATGATCCAAAACCAGAACCTCCCTGGCCCCTGCTTCGATGCAGGCCTGGGCCACCGCGACAACGACCAGGGGATGGGTCGACGCCGCAAAATCAGGGGTCTTGGCAAAGGACATATTGGGTTTGATGACGACCCGCTGTCCCTTTTTGACGAAGCGGGTGATGCCTCCCAGGGCCTCCAAAGCCTTTCGGGTTGCGGCGGCCGGCTCACCGAAAATCACGGCGAGATCAACCTCCTCGGCTGCACGCAGGAAAGAGGGGTAGCCGGCCAGGCCGATGGCCACGCCGGTTGCGGTCGTTATGATAAACTGCCTTCTTGAAATGATTCTGCTATCGCCAACCATGATCTGTTCCCTTCTGCTGCAAAAACAATCAATTCTCCGTAATTGATTAATATCATACGATATATTCAGTTGGAATCTCACGGACCCGGAGGATGTCCCGGATTTTCGCCTTGACATCGAAACCGCTGGGGCATTTCACCGGACACCGTGAACAATTGCCGCACAGCTCCGAGGGAAGTTCGAGGGAAACCACAAGGTCCTGGGCCATTCCCAAATTCCGGTAGTCATAAACGTACATATCGGCGCGCATCAGATCGGGGATCGGAAGCCGCGCAACACACTGCCCCAGGCACTCCCGGCAACCCTGGCAATACAAACCCGGAAGCGAGGCCTCTTTCTGCAGCTCCTTTTTTTCAGACTCGTTGAGGTTGATATCTTCCATAACTGCAAGATCGACCTCCAACTGGTCAAACGTAGTAAATCCGGGGACGATGGTATGAACATGGGGGTCCTGAAGGACCCATTTCAGCGCGGCGGCGGAACTCTTTACGGACGGCGTCTGCCGATACCCCCCCCGGATGGCCTTCATCCCGACAGCCCCGAGACCGGCCCGGGAAGCCCTCGCAATTGCGTCCCGGACCTCTGCAACGTGTTTCTGCTGATAATTGTAGGCCGTCAGAATAACATCATAAAATTTTGCGGCGACGGCGGCATGAATGACTTCCGGCTCGTTCGTATGGGTCGTAATACCGGCAAAGCGGAATTTCCCCGCCTTTTTTGCCATCGCCATCGCATTGAGCACCGGCTCGTACGAAGCCGATTCTCGCAGGGAGACATTGTGGTGGTAGAGAATGTCCACATGGTCGAGCCCCAGACGCTTCAGACTGATATCAAGCTTCTTCGTGAATTCCGCCTCGGTCGCCTCCTCGGTGTAGCGACCCGTTGTGCGATCCTGGGGCAGGCTCACCTTGCTGCCGATGTAGTAGGAATCCCTCGGACGTCCCTTGATCACGCTTCCGATCACCTCCTCGTTCCGACCCTGCATATAGGCATGGGCGGTGTCCAGAAGCTGGATCCCTGAATCCAACGCGGTTCGGATCAGATTGGGGTTGTCCGAGTTCATGACCCCCATGTTGATCACCGGAAGCTTCAACCCGGTTCTCCCGAGGGTTCGATAGACCCGTTTCTTCTCTTTCCCCTTGATATCGAATGTCTTTTCTTCCTGCTTCGGCTCATTCAACGTCAGGAAGTAGAATCCGCCGAAACCCGCAAGCGTCGATTTCATGAAGTCCCGTCTGCCGATCACCTTTTTCTCCATCGCCCCTCCCCTTTCACCCCCGTGGATGAGCTCCTCCCCACGGTCATTCATAATGGCAACCCTTCCCGTTCAATATTTTCACGCAGAGGAATCGCTTCATACTTCGGACCATTC
>JAPLJX010000337.1:3025-16616 GCA_026388375.1 Deltaproteobacteria bacterium | reverse complement strand
GGAGAACATTGCGCTGGCCGCACGGATCGCTCACGGCTGCGATGTCCTCTACAACCAAGGCAAGGCCGTTCCCTGGTTCGACATCATCCTGGAAGCCCTGGAAATATCGCCATCGGAGGTGTTTGAGCGCTTCGCTGCCTGGCTCGAATCCCACCCTTCCGAGGACCTCACCCAAACCCAACGGGATTTCATTGGGTCTCTCTTCGAGGAAAGTGGCAATACCCTGATGGGAAGCATCGCCGCAGACATCATCAGCTACTTCGGCTATTCCGCGGAGCTGATGGATGCCCGGCCGATGGAGTCGGACCGCCAGGATCCGCCTTCCCGCCGCGTGGCCTTCAACCATGACCCCGTAGACCTGCTGGCGCAGATGCGGGCCGGAACGATCAGCCTGGAGGAGCTCGTCTTCAGCCTGCCGGGGAAGGCCTGTGATGCGGTGCTTTCTGTAAACGACGGAACGATCGGTATCCAGGTTCTGCACTCGCCGTAGGCCGATGAGCAGCGGCGCTATACCGCCCACTTCCCGGAGATCATTCCCGCATTTACCTCTTCGTGGATGGGCATTGGGTGCTTCGCCCCATTCTCCCCCATTAGCCTTGGTTACAATTACAACGTAGAAAGTAGCAAGAACCGGATGAACTCTTTTTTGTAACCCCGTGGGTCCCCTTTAAATCCAGCGGTCCGATTTCGACTTGGCCTCGTACTCCTCACGAAGGGCGATCTGCGTCGCTTCGGCGATGTCTTCCACCCGCTTGACCCAGTCCTCAAACTTGATGTCCACGCCGAAGACCCCGACCATCTCGTCTTTCTCGTCGACGATCGGCGATGAGACGGTGATGCAGAGCGCCCCGGTCATCTTGGAGATGTAGAAGTTGGTGACGTGGATCTTCCCGCTCTGAAGCGGCTTGATGAACCACTCGCGGTCCGACTGGTCTGTCCCGACGCCGTAGTTCTCGTATTTGGCGCGGTCAGCGATATTCGTTATGTTTTTCGTTGTCTTGCGGCCGTTCATGTCCACGACATAGGCAAACTGGATGGAGGGATTCTCCTCGATGAACTGCTGCATCACCGGCTCCTGAAGCCCCGGTTTCATGGTCTTCATCACCGGGTGCTCGATAACCTGGTTCACGACGGACATCGCCGCCTGGGCCGCCATGAATTTGATCTTCTCCAGATCGGACAGGAAGAGTTCCGGCATATACTTCCGGACCCGCTTCTCCATCTCCTCGTTTGAAATGCCCGTCATCCGGCCCGCGTCGTACAGTCCGGCGATCCACTTGTGAATGCGGGTAACGCCGGGGTGCCGCTTGTCCACCGCATTGTCCCCCGTCAGACCGAGATGGGCATTGATCCAGAAGGCGATACCGGATTTGCCAGACTTGTCGGTGATCATCGGGATGATTGGGCGCTTGAGGATTTTGGTCGTATCGAATATATTGTAGATCTCCTCGCATTTGATCAGACCGTCCACATGGACACCGGCCCGCGTCACATTGAAGTCGGCGCCGACGAAGGGGAAACTGGCCGGGATCCGGACGCCGATCTCCTTTTCGAAATAGTTCGCGATATCGGTGATGACGGTCGTATCGATTCCGTTTTGATCCCCTCGGAGGCTGATGTACTCGATGATCAACCCTTCCAGCGGCGGATTGCCCGTCCTCTCGCCCAGACCGAGCAGCGTCGTGTTGGCCGCGCTGCAACCATAGAGCCAGGCGGTGGTCGCGTTGATCATCGCCTTGTGAAAATCGTTATGACCATGCCATTCAAGGAGATGACCGGGCACCCCGGCATCCTCGATGAAGGCGCGGACCAGCTTGTCCACGCTTCGGGGCAGGGCGGCGCCGGGATAGGTGACGCCGTATCCCATCGTGTCACAGAGGCGGATCTTGATGTCGATCCCGGTTTCTTCGCGGAGCTTCATCAGTTCGATCGCGAAAGGAATGCAGAATCCGTAAATATCCGCCCGTGTGAGATCTTCGAAATGGCAACGGGGGCGGATTCCGGCATCCAGAATGGATTTGACGACGCCGAGATAATCGTCCAGCGCCTGTTTCCGGTTCTTGTTCAGCTTGAGAAAGATGTGGTAATCGGAGACGGAGGTGAGGATCCCGGTCTCCTGCAGCCCTGCCTGCTTGACCAGCGGAACGTCCTCCGCACTGGCCCGGATCCAGCCGGTAATCTCCGGAAAGCGGAATCCGAGCTCCTAGAGATCGACAATCTGCCGGACATTGTAAGGAGGTCTGGCCTGCTGGCCGTCCCGGAAGGTGGTGTCGGTGATGAACATCTCCTCCGCGGGATTGATCGACATGATCTTGTGGTCGAAATCGATCCGGCACACCTCGTCATACGGGAAGACATCCTTCTGGAGATTCGGCTCCACGACATCCTTGAGATCGAACTTCCAAAACTGCGTGTGTTCGTGATCCAGAACCTTCTTGTCCTTGTTCCATTTTGCCATGGCTTCCGCTCCCCCCTCTACACCCGGTTTGTTTCATGAAATTTACGTCACGATCTTTAGCGAGAGCTCCATGAGTTGCTCTACGCTGACCCGCGACGGCGCCTCCGTCAGCATGCAGGTGGCCTTCTGGGTCTTGGGGAAGGCGATCACGTCCCGGATCGACTCCGCCCCCGTCATCAGCATGATCAGCCGGTCGAGGCCGAAGGCGATCCCGCCGTGCGGCGGCGTCCCGTATTCCAACGCGTCAAGCAGGAAGCCGAATTTGCTCCGGGCCTCCTCTTCACTGAGGCCCAAGGCCTTGAAAATCAGCGACTGAACCTCTCTCCTCGGGCCTCTTCTTCGCTGAGGCCCAGCGCCTTGTAAATCAGCGCCTGCACTTCTTTCCGGTGGATCCGGATGCTGCCTCCCCCGATCTCGGAGCCGTTCAGGACCAGGTCATAGGCCCGGGCATGGACCTTGCCCGGATCCGTCTCGAGCAGCGGAACTTCATCGAGGACCGGCGATGTGAAGGGATGGTGCGTCGAGACGAACCGCTTCTCCGTTTCGCTGTACTCGAACAGCGGGAATTCCGTCACCCATGTGAAAGCGAGAACCTTGGGGTCGATCAGGCCGAGTTTCTTTGCCAGGTGGATCCGGAGGTTTCCCAGGCTGTCGCGGACGATATTGGGTGAATCGGCGACAAAGAGGATCACGGCCCCTTCGCGGGCCTCCATTCTCTCATTGATTGCAGTAACTTCTGCCGGCGTAAGGAATTTGAAAATCGGCGATGTCCAGCCGTCCGGATTGACCCTGGCCCAGGCAAGACCCTTCGCCCCGTATTGGGCGACAAAGTCCTTCAACTCGTCCAGGTCTTTCCGGGAAAGGCCTTTGCCGTCATCGACCCTGATCGCCCGGATCACGCCGCCGGCGGCCGCGATCTCGGAGAAGAGTTTGAATCCCGATCCCTTCAGGATGTCCGTCAGGTCGTGGAGTTCCAGACCGAAACGGATATCGGGATTGTCTTTCCCGAATCGGCTGATTGCCTCCCGATAGGCGATCCGGGGGAAGGGGAGGGTGAGCTCCCTGCCGAGGCAGGACCGGAAGAGGTGGGCGATCATCCCCTCCATGATCCGGATCACATCCTCTTCGGTGACGAAGGACATCTCCACGTCGATCTGCGTGAATTCCGGCTGCCGGTCCGCCCGGAGGTCCTCGTCTCGGAAACATTTCACGATTTGAAAATAGCGGTCGAATCCGGAAACCATCAACAACTGCTTGAAGATCTGCGGGGATTGCGGAAGGGCGTAGAACATCCCCTGGTTGACCCGGCTGGGGACCAGGTAGTCCCGGGCCCCTTCCGGCGTGCTCTTCGTCAGGAAAGGGGTTTCGATCTCAATAAAGCCTTCGCGGTGAAGGTAATCCCGTGTCGCCGCGGCGACACGGCTCCTCAGGATCAGGTTCTGCTGGATCTCGGGACGCCGGAGGTCGAGGTAGCGGTATTTGAGTCGAACGTTCTCGGAGATCTCCGCCGTGCCATCCAGCACAAAGGGAGGGGTCTTCGACTCGTTCATGATTTCGAGGTCATCGGCCAGCACTTCGATCTCGCCGGTTCTGAGCTCGGGATTCTCCATCCCTGCCGGTCGGCGGCGGACCCGCCCCTGGATCGCGATGACGAATTCGCTCCGGAGCCGCCCGGCCTCGGCGTGACAGCCCGCGTTTACATCCGGGTTGAAGACGACCTGAACGATCCCCTCCCGATCCCGGAGATCGATGAAAACAACACCGCCGTGATCACGCCACCGATGGGCCCAGCCCATCAGGATCACTTCCTTCCCGTCATCCGAGGCGTCCAGATCACCGCAGTAATGGGTCCTTTTTCGGATCGTCAAAAAATCGGACAAAATGGTTACCTCGCTAATTCTGTAATGGTTTCTTCCAGACTGTCCAGGCCGACCTCCGTCTGGGTGCTCGAAAGCATGTTTCGGAGAAGTGCCTTGTTCTCAGTGATCTCCCGTTCGCCGAGAATCAGCGTATAGGCGCTTTTCAACTTGTCCGCCCGTTTCATTTGACTCTTGAGACTCCGGCCGGCATGGTCCATCTCCACGTGGATTCCCTTCATCCGCAGACCGTTGCATAGAAAAAAAGCCTTTTCCAGTGCCGCTTCGCCGAGGGTTGCGATGAAAAGGAGGGGGCCTGGTAGAAGAGCGTCCGCATCGGCTTCCGGGATCATGGCAGCCAGCCTCTCAATACCGATAGCAAAGCCGATGCCGGAAATATCGGGGCCGCCGAGATCCCGGACGAGATGGTCGTAACGTCCGCCGCCGACGACGGCATTCTGGGCGCCCAGAAATTCGGTGGTCACTTCGAAGGTGGTCCGGGTGTAGTAGTCGAGCCCCCGGACCATTTTTGCATTCAACTTAAAGGGGATATCGAAGAGGCGCAGCGACGCCTGTACCTTCTCGAAGTGGTCCCGGCATCCGGCGCAGAGAAAATCGGGCAGAAGCGGGGCCTGCGAGATGATCGCGGCGCAGGTTTCCACCTTGCAGTCGAAAACGCGGAGCGGATTGGTTACGAGCCTTCGGCGGCAGTCGCCGCAGAGCTCCTCTTCCCGGCCGCGCAGAAACGAGAGGATCGCCTCACGGAAGGCGGGCCGGCACGCGGCGCATCCAAGGGAATTGATTTCCAGCGTCAGCTTCCGAAGCCCGAGTTTTTCCAGAAAGTGGAGCAGCATCAGGATCAGCTCCGCATCGGTGCGCGGGTCATCCGGGCCGAGGATCTCGGCGTCGATCTGATGGAACTGTCGGTAACGCCCCTTCTGCGGCCTCTCGCGCCGAAACATGGGGCCGATGGTGTAGAGCTTTGTGACCGATTCGGCGGCATGGAGGTTGTGTTCCAGATAGGCGCGGATGACGGACGCCGTCGCCTCCGGCCGGAGCGTCAGGGATTCCTCGCCGCGGTCGAGGAAGGTGTACATCTCTTTTTCAACGATATCGGTGGATTCCCCGATTCCACGGCAGAAGAGCTCCGTCTTTTCGAGCAGCGGAATGCGAATTTCCCGGAACCCGAAGACGCAAAAGACCTTATGGGCCGTCTCTTCGATATGCCGCCACTTGTCCGTCTCCGGAGGAAGGATATCCTTGAAGCCCCTGACGGCGGTTATGATCTCCATCGTTTAAAAACCTCTCCCGATCTTCTGAATTTAAGGGCGATTCTGATAGCATAACGATGCGATAAACGCAACAGAAATGACGAGCGATCGCTTCACCTCATCTGCGCTCTTCCCCTTTGCCGTCAGGTCCGCGGAAAAGTTGACCGGCCCTTCCATGCTTTTCTGGGGGATGTTCCCGGGCGAGACGGGGTCAATCCAACATCTTGTTTGTAGACTACGATCAACCTATGGATTCTTACGCTAAGATGCCTGAGGTTTTCTGGTTAGGAATCCTGACAAAAATAACGCCAACAGGGTGTATGTCAGGAATAGGTAAAACCCCGGCTGAAGGGAAGTGTCATTCGTAGTTACGATCACCAGTTCCTGGCCTGCTGAGCTTAATTGACCGAACTGGCTGGTAATAATACCATTAAATCCGATATAGGCCATAAATATGGCAACCACCATGACATCGGCCATGGACCATTTCCCGGATTTCAAGACAAAAAACTTGATCACCGGGTTCTCCCTTGCATGGTGATAATTGTAATAATATCCCAGCGACGAAACTATTTTTAACAGGGGGATTATTATACTGAAGGTAATCAGCAAGACCCCGACAAATTTCATCTGAATATCCTGATGGGTAATCATGATCCAAAATACATCCAGAATGCTTTTGCTTTGGAAATACAATACCTGGTTCTCAAAATGGATGGGATGCCCCATCAACACAAAACTCATCTGTGAGATTTTTGCTTCCATATCGATCGTGGGCGTAGTTACGCCGGCTATCAGCAGTATGATAAGAGACAGAATAAGCAGTATATACCGGGATGGTGCCAAAGGTTGCTTGCTAAAACCAGACAAAGCAAAAAGGATAACCGACAGGATGATCAATAGGATAGCCTCCTTAAAAATCAGTTTATGCTTAACCGAAATTGCCTTATTGATGTTGATCCTCGCACTTTCGATATCCTTAGAATCAGTCCTAAGAAGGATGCGGCTCATTTGAGATGTATCCCGTGTATCAAAGGTTTGGTTAGAATATTGTTTAAGCTGTTTGTTCAGCATGGTCTTTATCTGATCCCTTGTTTTCGATTTCGTCATCTCATGAATGACGGCATCCGCATATTCAGGAATGCCTTTTTTAATATCTTCCAGACTGATAAAAATATTTATAAAGGATTGTTTGACCCAACCCTCCGCGGAGCCTAAGTTCCCTTCCCTGATTTTCTTGTCGACTTTATCAATAAGTGTATTCAACAGAACTTCGATATGCTTTCGGAGATCCCGCTCATTCGCCCTTGACAAATACAGCTTATTGATCTCCTCGGAAATAATTACGGTAATTTGTCGTTTCCATTCTTCAACACTGAGAAGACCGTAGTTGACATGGTTGAGTTCAGCATAATCGTTTTTGTTCTCTTGGTTGGAAATTGAATTTGAAATAATTTGATGGCATAAAATAACCGATGCGATGATGATTATTAAGGATAAGATCAAATTGAGCAGTTTCATAGTAGCGACTTTCATCGTAGTGACCAGGGAGGACGTTTCGAGTTCACTTCTTTATCCTATCACAATTCCGATTGAAATGGTTAGGCTTATCAAAATCACCGGATGCTACATTTCAGGAAGAAAGACATTTTAGACAAGTACACTTAAACCGGATGAATCTCTTTTATTCCAAGACCCTTTTTTGTGTGTGATCAGGGATATCGGGGGTTGAGAACGTCGACGGCGAGTTCCCGGCCCTCCGTGGTGATGGTGACGGAGCCATTGCGATCCGTCCGATAGATCTGCGCCGGGATCCTTTCGTATCGCCGGAGGACATCCGGGTGGGGGAAACCGAAGACGTTTTCCGCGCCGCAACTGACCACGGCGATTTGCGGTTTTACCTTTTCAATAAAGGGGAGGCTGCTGGAGCGGTAGCTCCCGTGATGCGGAATGAAGATCACATCGCTTTGCAGATCGACCCTGGCATGAACCAGACGATTCTCGACACCCTCCGAGATATCCGCCGGCAGCAGAAAACGGAGCTCGCCGAAGGAGAGTTTCAGCGCGAGGGAACGGTCGTTGGTTGCATCAAAGAGGGGGGCGGCGGTCTTTGCGACAGACGGCGAACGGACAGGGGGGTCCTTCTTTGCAGCATCGTTGTCGTCAGGCCGAATGGCCGGGGCGTTCGGCATTTCCTTCTGGATGGTATTTTCCTCCGGATTCAGAAAATAGATTCCGACCCCGGAAAAATCCATCGCCGGCGTCCCGTCCGACAGGGTCCGCAGCAGAATCCCTTTTTCCCGGATGATACGACGGAAGGAAAGGTAAAGCTCCGTATCCGACGGCTCTCCATTGGTCCACACCTCTCGGACATGAAAGTTCTCCAGGATGAACAGGAGCCCCTGCAGGTGGTCCGGATGGGGATGGGTCAGGACCACAGTATCGATCCGGGAGATCCGCTCATGCCAGAGGTAGGGGGCGAGCACAAATTTCCCAAGATCGAAGCTGTCGTCGAAGAAGCCGCCACCGTCCACAAGCATCTTTTTCCCGCCGGGAAGCCGGATCAGGATGCTGTTTCCCTGACCGACATCCACGGCGGTCAGGGAAAGACGTCCTTGTTGAATCCCCTGGATATAAAGATGGACGCCGTCGATGATGAAAAAAAGGATGAGAACGATCGGAACCGCCTTCATCAACAGGGACATTTTCAGAGCGGTTTTGGAGTTCCGGCGCGTTGCGAACCATTTCAACAGCAGACCGCCCCAGATCAGCAGAAGATAAAAGGCGCCGATTTCCGGCAAGGTGGGCGTCGAAACATAAACAGAGGCCCAGGGCAGGGCCGCCAGACGGTCAACGAAGAAAAGAGTAATTTGAACGAGAATTTCAGACAATCGGATGACCCCGTCGGCCAGTGTGGTCGATAGCGGTACGGCCAGGATGATGGCCAGACAAACAGGGATCGCGACAACGCCGAGGATGGGAACACAGATGAGGTTTGCCACAAGGGTAATCAGCGAAAACCGGTTGAAGTAAAGAAGAATCAGCGGCAGTGTGCCAAGCGTAGCGCTAAGCGAGGCGAGGAAGAAGAGCACAATGCCCCGCAAAACTTTATGAACCTGCTGGAGGGTCCATTGCCGCGTAAGGCCGGCAGCCACCCTCGGTGGAGGGGAAGGCATGAGGGCGAGCCACTTCGGCATGAAAAAGATGAGCGCTGCCACCGCGGCGAACGAGAGTTGAAAAGAGATGTCGAACAGCGAATAGGGGGTGAGGATCAGGATCAGAAAGGCGGCCAGGGAAAGGGTGTTGTAAAGATCGCCCTCACGGTTGATGAGAATGGCGCACAGAAAGACCACGACCATGATCGAGGCCCGGACAACCGAAATGCCCGCTCCGGCAATAAATGTGTAAAGAATGACAACGAAGATTGCAAAAAACATCGAGGCCTTCGCCACATTCCATTTCAGGAGCAGGTATTCCGTTTTTAGGCACAGCCGTGCCAGAAAAAGGGCAAATACCGCAACCATGCCGATATTGAACCCCGAGATGGCGATGATATGGCTTGTGCCCGTCCGATTGAACTTTTCCATGACCTCTTTCGGGATACCCTTCTGATCGCCGAGGATCATCGCCTGAATGATCGCTCCCTCCGTTCCCGGCGACCTTTCCAGAATGGCATTGCGGATAAGGTCTCGAAAATGCTCCAGCCGCGTTCGGAGGGGATTGCCTTTCTCCCTGCGCAGAACGACAAATCCCGTGGCGTCTTTGATGAACCCCCTCACCAGAATTCCACGGAAACGGAGATATTTTTCGTAATCGAAACCGCCGGGGTTCTGGAAATTCCGGGGGATTCTCAACCGGGTATGGAAACGGATGAAATCCCCGTAGCGAAAAGGGTAGGGCTCACGGATGTTCAGCAGCACGCGTCCCGAAACCGGAAGATAGCTTCCGTCACGCAGGATCGAGGAGACGGAAACCACGAGCTCCGTTTTCTCAGGTGATACTTGAGGGTTCTCGCAGATCATGCCTTCAACACTGAGCTTTTTATCGCCGATAAAACGAAGGATATGGTTTTCCGCGATCGGGGGATCCATGTACAGGTTCATCGCGAGAATGCCGAGAAGAAAGATGGAGAGGAGCAGCAAGAAATAGAAATGGATCTGTTTGCGCTTTATCCATATCCGAGACAGCAGGGTTAGGGTCAGCGCAATCATCAGAGAGATCTGAACGGGAAGGTCGGAAATCCGGAAAAGGTTTCCGCAGCAGATGCCCGCCATGAGTGCCGCAGCCAGAAAGAGAAACGGTCTGGTCATCACTGTAAACCTTTATCCGAGAGCAGGTTTTTAAGGAAGGTCGGCGATGGAGCAAAACTTAAGATGCCGTGATTTGCAATTATAGAAAGAAAGCGCTCGCCTGTCAATAGAAACCCTGCTGCAGGGAAGGGCTTCAAAAACTAAAAGAATGGCGGTGGTTGCATGAAGGTTGTTTTGTATCTCTGATGAACGATGTTGATTTTTCCCGGACTGAAAGTAGCCTGTTGGCGACTTTGCTGTGATGCTTTCAACAGATCTCAAACCGATAGAGAGTCCCAATGACTCCAAAACCGCTTTTGCCCGATAATGTGACATCCCGACTCCGCTGGCTGATGCTTTCGAGAATGGCCATCGTCACCTTCCTGCTCGGGATTGCGACCTTCGTCGAGATCAAAGGGATGGGGACCTTGTCGGCGATTTCCGCGTCCACCCTCTTCAAGACGATTCTGCTGACCTATATTCTCTCCATTGTCTACCTTTCCCTTCTCAAATATGTCCGGAATCTTCCCTCGAACATCTATATTCAAAGCCTGTGTGACGTCATTCTGATCACGGCGATGGTGTACGGCACCGGAGGCATCCAAAGCGTCTATTCCGTCTTTTATCCTCTGGTCATCATCTACGCCGTCCTCTTTCTCGGGAGGCGGGGCGGTCTGGTGATCGCTTCTGCGGCCGGGATTTTTTACGGCCTCTTTGCCGATCTGGAATTCTACGGGGTCATCTATCCCATCTTCTCGACCCCCATTTCGGATGACCGGTTGAACGCAGGCTATGTCTTCACCCGGATCATCACCCATATCCTCTCCTTTTACTTCATCGCCCTTCTGACCAGTTTTGTTGTCGAGCAGGAGAAAAGGACCAGGACCCTCCTTACCGAGAAACAGAGCGCCTTCGATCAGCTCGATATCCTGCACCGGAGCATCATCGAATCGGTGGACACCGGTATCCTGAGCATCAATCCGGAGGGGCGGATCAAGTCTTTCAACCCGGCCGCCGCAGAGATTACCGGCTTTACGTTTCAGGACGTTGAAAACCGTAGTCTGGCAGAGGTCTTCCCGGACTTTCCCCCTTTCTTGAAAGAACGGAAATCGAACGCGTACAAACCGGTTGCAAAAACTCGTTTTGAAACCACATTTCATGCTGCTGACGGTCAGAGCCTGATTCTCGGCGGTTCCCTGTCGCTCCTCCGTGATCCCCGGGGAGTTGCGATCGGAGAGATCATCATCTTTCAAAATTTAACGGAAATCAACGAAATGAGGGAATCTCTGGAAAAGAGTCACCGTCTGGCCTTTATCGGCGGCATGGCCGCCAGTCTTGCGCATGAGATCCGAAACCCGCTCGCCTCCATCAGTGGCTCGATTCAAATGCTCAAACAGGACATTCCTCCGACTGAAACCAATCAGAAGCTGATGCAGATCATCCTCCGCGGGAAAGATCAGTTGGAGAATTTTCTGAAGGATTTTCTTTTGATGGCAAGGCCGGCGCCCGGGGTTTGCGAGGAGATCGACGTCAGGGGCGCGATCCGGGATGTTCTCGATTCCCTGCGTTGCGTCCCCGACTGGCCTGAACCCCTCCGAATCGACCTGATCATGCCGGAAGACCCTTTGGGGATTCAAGCCAACAAGACCGAAATCCGGCAGGTTTTCTGGAATCTGATCCTAAACGCGGTGCAAGCCATGCGGGAGGGGGGTAACCGGACGGTTGAGGCCCGTGCCACCCGGAATGATGGGAGAGCCGGTGTGGAAATCAAGATTGGCGACACGGGATGTGGTATCCGAAATGAGGATCTTCGAACAATCTTCGAGCCCTTCTATACGACGCGGGATGTGGGGACGGGACTGGGTCTGGCGGTGGTCAGCCGGATACTGGAAGGCTACCAGGGGAGCATCGATATTCAATCTGAAGCGGGCAGCGGTACGACCTGTATAATATGGTTTCCCGCACGGATTCTCACCGCGGACGGGAACTGGACTATTTCATGAGATTGGAGGGGACTGATGGCCAAGATCCTTGTGGTGGATGATGACCAGGGGATGCGGGAATTTCTGGAGATCATGATGACCCGTGAGGGATACCGGGTTGTCACGGCCGGCGATGCCGGCAAGGCCCTCGCCCGGTGCCGGAAGGAGACATTCGATCTGATCATCACGGACCTGAAGATGCCGAAGATGGACGGGATCGGGTTTCTCAAGGAGGTCAAGCAGCTTTCCCCGGAAACGATGGTCATCCTCATCACGGCCTACGCGTCCGGAGAAACGGCCGTCAACGCGATGAAGGAAGGGGCCTATGACTACATCGAAAAGGATTTCGCGATTGAGGATTTGAAGAGAATCGTTCGAAATGCGCTCGCCGGTAAAGAGGTGAAACGGGATGACGCCCTCTTTCTGAAGGAGGTCGGAGAAGCGGTAGGCTTTGGGAACATGATCGGGAACAGTCGGGAGATGCTCAAGGTTTATGCGACGATCAAGAAGGTTGCGGACACGCCCGCCAACGTACTGATCCTCGGAGAGAGCGGTACGGGCAAAGAGCTCGTCGCCAGAGCCATTCACGAGAACAGTTCCCGTCGGAAGATGCCTTTCGTCGTCATCAATTGCGGAGGAATTCCCGAAAACCTTCTTGAAAGTGAACTCTTCGGCTACATCAAGGGGGCCTTTACCGGCGCCTATTCGGACAAGGCAGGACTTTTCGAAATTGCCCATGGGGGGACCATTTTTCTGGATGAGATTGCCGAACTCCCTCCGCTGCTGCAGGTCAAGTTGCTGCGCGTCGTCCAGGAAAAAACATTCCGCCGTGTTGGCGGCGCTGATGACATGCAGGTCGATGTCCGCATCATCTCCGCCACCCATCAGAATCTCGCGGATAATGTGAAAACCGGCACATTCCGGGAAGATCTCTATTACAGACTCAACGTCATCCCGCTTCAACTCCCCCCCCTCCGGGACCGGAAGGAGGACATTCCGATTCTGACGAAACACTTCATTGAGAAATATTCGCGTGACTTCGGAAAGGAAATCATAACGATATCCGCCTATGCGCTGGAGCTGTTGATGAAGTATCCTTTCCCCGGCAATATTCGCGAGTTACAAAACATCATTGAACGAGGCGTTGCGCTGGAGACCTCGAATATCATCCTTCCTGAGAATCTCATCCTTTCCAAGGAGATCAGCGTGGAAGAGGACAATACGATTCCGGATCTGTCGGATGACGGACTCAATCTCAATGATGAACTGGCGATTTTCGAAAAGGGGCTGATCGAAAAGGCGTTGAAAAAGGCGGGCGGTTCAAAATCCCGTGGTGCCGAACTGCTCAAAATCAGCTACGATTCTCTTCATTACCGCAGTGAGAAACTGGGGATTCATTAATCAGGGCTGTTCCCCCTTTTTTGAGAAATTGATTCCGGAACCGATAATATTTGCTTGACACGGGCACATATCCTGTTTTATAGCCACTGCGTAAGGAGTGCGCAATGTGCTGCATACAAAACAAGTGTGAATTTCGGCGGGACGGCTTTTTTGGTTTTTTTATCGGGGTCTGCCCGCCGCGTTTGTAAACCTTTGATGGGTCAAGCGCCGTGGGCGGACCTTCGGGTCACCCACGGTTTTTTTTAGGATGCCGTGGATTTGTTCACGGCTTTTTTTTTAAGGAGGGAAGATCATGTGCAGCTTGAAAAGAGTCGTCCTATTGAATATCCTGGCC
>JAPLJX010000337.1:0-2999 GCA_026388375.1 Deltaproteobacteria bacterium | reverse complement strand
CTGGTTTTGATCTGGCCGGGAGCGGCGATTTCGAAAAACATCAAGGTCGGCGCCGCAATCAACATGACAGGCCCGGCATCCACCTGGGGGCAGTTCCATGCCAGGGGGCAACAGGATTATTTCCGCTATGTCAACGAAGTCAAAGGGGGCGTTGCCGGCAACAAGATCGAAATGATCCTGGCCGATACCGCCTACAAGGTCCCCGAAGCGGTAGCCGCAGTGAGAAAGTTCGCCGTTCAGGACCAGGTCGACATGATCGCCACCTGGGGGGCAGGGGAGGGACTCGCCGCCAAACCGATCGTCCAGCAGTATAAAATCCCGACAATCAACTATTCGACAAGCTGGGAGATTCTCGAGCCGCCGATCGCATACATGTACCTCCCCTTCGGCAGTTACCGCCTGGATTGTGAAGCCGTTCTCGACTACATCCTGGCCATCCACAAGGGCAAGGAACCTCCGAAGGTGGGTTTGCTGACGTACAACAACGCCTATGGACGATCCATCCACAAACCGAGCCGGGAATATGCCGCAAAACAGAACATCAACATTGTGGCCATCGAGGAATTTCCTCCGCAAACCGTCGATCTGACGACCGAACTGCTCCGCTTGCAGAAAAGCGGTGCGGAGTATATCTTCATCCAGATGCTGCCGGCTGCGATCATCACCGCCTTCCGAAGCGCCGACCGGATCAATTACGATCCGCCGTTCTTCGGAACCTGGACATCGACCGACCCCGACTTCTTCAAGATGGGGCAGGGGCTGACCCGCACTCGCCTCCGCATTCAGTTCCCGGGCGGTCTTCCCGTCGACAACAATCCGGGGATGAAGGTCATGCAGGAGCTCTGGAAACGATACAAGACCGTCGACAAATTTGACGCTTCCTACTGGGAGGGCGTTGCGGTGGGGATGATCATGGAGAGGGCCATGCTTCGCGCAAGCGAAAAATTCAAGGAGATCAACCGGGACACGATCAACCGTGCCATGGAATCCTTCCGGCAGGAGGAGTTCGGCGGTTTGATTCCCCCGGTAACCTACAGCCCGACGGATCACGGCGCCTCGTTCCGCGCCCGGATCGTTCAGGTGAAGGAGGATGGCTCCTATACACCCCTGACCAATTTCTACGTTCCCGGCAAGGAGAAGATCCAGCTCCAGAAATAGGAGAATCAGGGCAGTGATGAAGGACTGTTAAAGGAAAGACGATGAAGGCGTTCCGGGGTCAGCCGTCCATTTACGAGAAGAGCGATTCGACGCCGCGACGGGCGGAGTTGGAGATTCGGGGTCTCACTCTCCATTTTGGAGGGGTCAAAGCCCTGAGCGATATCGATATGTCGGTCCGGTCCGGGGAACTCTTCGCCGTCATCGGTCCGAACGGCGCCGGCAAGACCAGTCTTCTCAACTGCATCACCGGGTTCTATCGGCCGCAGCAGGGGACAATCCGCTTCAACGGCGAAGGGATCGCCCATTTGCATCCCCATGAGCTGGTCCGGGTCGGGATTGGACGGACGTTTCAGAATATAGAACTTTTCCCCGGCATGACCGTTCTTTCCAACCTTTTTCTTGCCCGTCACACCCACTGCGATTACGGGCTGGGTCCGGCCTGCCTTTTTCTGCCGTCGGTCCGGTGCGAGGAGATGCGCCATCGGCGCATCCTGGAGGAGATTATCGATTTTCTTGAAATCCACGCCCTCCGCAACAAACCGGTCGGTTCCCTGCCTTACGGGATGATGAAGCGCGTGGAACTGGGACGAGCTTTGGCCCTGGAACCGGCCCTTCTCGTTCTGGACGAACCGTTTGCCGGCATGAACCTGGAGGAAAAAGAGGACATGGTCCGTTTTCTGCTCGAACTGAACCGAGCCTGGGGACAGACGATGATCCTCGTGGAACACGATATGGCCATCGTCATGAGCATCGCACAGCGGATCGCCGTGCTGAATTTTGGTAACAAACTTACGGAGGGTACGCCGGATGAGATTATCCGTCATCCGGAAGTCATTCGGGCCTATCTCGGAGACGAGGAGACGATCTAAAAGGGGAGAAGGAAATTTCGTTGGACGCGGACAAAGACATACCTGTCGGTTCCTTTTCGGGAACGCTGCCTCAACTGTTATTAGCGCAGGCGGCACGTTTCGGTTCGGAACAGGCAGCAATCCGGGAAAAGGCCTACGGCATCTGGCAGACCTACCATTGGGAAGATTATCTGCGGTATGTGAAGCACGTAGGTCTCGGTTTGATCGCCCTCGGTTTTCGACGGGGCGAATCGGCCGGGCTCATCACGGACAACCACCCGGAATGGCTTTTTGCGGAACTCGGGACGCAGGCTGTGGGCGGGATAACACTCAATCTCTTCACATCGGCCGTCGCCGAAGAATTGAAGACCTCGCTGAACCGACTCCGGGCATCCGTCGTTTTCGCTCAGGACCAGGAGCAGGTGGATAAGATGATCGCCTCCCGTGCCGGACTGGGCCACGTCCGGCATGTGATTTACATCGACCCGACTGGAATGCGTTCCTACCGGAAGGATCCGTGGCTCATTTCTTTTCGCGACCTGCTGGAGAACGGAGAAAAACTGGATCAGCAGCGTCCCGACCTTTTCCCTGCGGAATTGCGGCAGGGGAGACCCGAAGATACGGCCCTGCTGATTCAGACCTCGGGGACAACGGGTATGCCGAAGATGGCCATGTTATCGCACCGCAACCTGACGGCAATGGGAGAAAGCTGGGTTCGTGCGATCTCCATTCGGCCCGGAGAAAACTGGATCTCCATCTCCCCTCCGGCCTGGATTGTCGATCAGATGTGGGGCCTCGGCGTTGCCCTCCAGGGCGGAATGACGATGAACTTTCCGGAGACGCCGGAAACGGTGCAGGAGGATTTCCGCGAGATCGGTCCCTCCCGGATCATCACCGCCGCCCGTTTCTGGGAGGAGCTGGCTTCCCGAATACGCGTCCGGATGGCGGATGCCGGCTGGATGAAACGTTTTCTCTTCGCACGGGCCGAGCGCG
>JAPLJX010000079.1 GCA_026388375.1 Deltaproteobacteria bacterium | reverse complement strand
CTCGGGGATCGACCTGAACCGGGAAAAGGGCGGCCTGATCCCGACGAAACAGTGGAAGCTTTCCCGTCTCCGTGAACCCTGGCAGATGGGCGAAACCATCTCCCTCGCCATCGGTCAGGGGTTCAACCTTGTCACGCCGATTCAACTGGCCAACGTCTATGCGACCCTGGCCAACGGCGGCACCGTTTACCGGCCCCGGCTCATAAAACAGCTTGAATCTTCGGACGGACATGTCGTAAAGAGATACGACCCGGAGAAACAGGGCGTCCTGCCGGTCAGCCCCCAGAACATTCAGCTCATCAACCAGGGTTTGTGGGGGGTGGTCAACGAAAGGGGGGGAACGGGGTATATCCTGAAAAGACAGGAACAGGACGTCGCCGGGAAGACGGGCACCGCCCAGGTAATCGGGCTGCCGCAGGATGAAAAGGCGCGCAAGACGAAGCGTGTGTCGGCCGCTTTTCGGGACCATGCCCTCTTCGTCTGCTTCGCGCCTTACGGGAATCCGGAAATTGTAGTGGCGGTCATCCTGGAAAACGCCGGTCACGGCGGGTCGGCCGCCGCCCCTGTGGCCAGGAAGATTATTGATACCTACTTTGCCCTGAAGAAAATCACGCTAACCCAGCAGCAGGCGCAAAGCGCCGCGGAGATCCGGGGTATTCCGAAGCCATGATCAAACTGGACCGCCGTCTCATCCTGAATTTCGACTGGACCCTCTTCATCCTGGTCCTGATCATCAGCGGTATCGGCTTGCTGAACATTTACAGCACCGGCTTCAGCCTTACGGATTTCCGGCAAACGCCGCTCTACATCAAGCAGCTCCAGTGGATCCTCATCGGACTGGCGGGCATGGCCATCGCCTTCTTTATCGATTACCGTTTTCTGAGCCGCCATGCCTACATCATCTATGGTATCTCGATCGTTCTTCTTCTCGTCGTCTTTACGGCCGGTTATGCAACACGAGGTTCTCAGCGCTGGATCGCCATCGGCGGATTCACCTTCCAACCGTCGGAACTGGTCAAACTGACGATCATCCTGGCGCTCGCCAGGTACTTTGACCACCACCAGATCGGCCGGGGTTATCACCTGACCGAACTGTTCATCCCTTTTACGATCGTGATCATCCCGTTCCTTTTCATTCTGAAACAGCCCGATCTGGGAACGGCGCTGGTCCTCCTCATCCTGTTTCTCGCGATGGTTTTCTTTGTCGGTATGGACTGGAGATCGCTGCTGATCGCCGGCGCCGGGGGCCTCATTCTGACCCCCATCGGCTGGTATTTTCTCAAGGATTACCAGAAGGAGCGGATTCTCACCTTCTTCGGTCCCGAGCGTGATCCGCTGGGATCGGGATACCACATCATCCAGTCGATGATCGCCGTGGGTTCGGGCGGAATCGTCGGCAAGGGATTTTTGAAAGGCTCGCAAACCCAGCTCAAGTTCCTGCCGGAACAGCAGACCGACTTCGTCTTTTCGGTCTTTGCGGAGGAGTGGGGTTTTCTGGGGGGGATGATCCTCGTTGTCATGTTCTTTGCCCTGATTCTTTGGGGGCTGAAGATCATGATCCACTCCAGGGATTATCCGGGGGCGCTGATCGCGTTCGGCATCACCATGCTGATCTTCTGCGAGGTATTCATCAACATCGGCATGGTCCTGGGAATCCTGCCGGTGGTCGGGATTCCCCTGCCTTTTCTGAGTTACGGCGGTTCGTCGATGGTGGTTCTGATGACGGCCATCGGCGTGCTGTTGAATATCAGCGTACGGAGGTTCATTCTCCAATCATGACGGCTTCTGAAAATCATAATCCACAGACATCCGGGAGGGACAAAAGATGTTTGCTAAAAAGAAAAAAGAAGAGGAAGAGATCAGGGCCTTTCTGGGGAAAGGCGCTGAATTCACCGGCAAATTGATGTTCAACGGTTCGGTCCGGATCGACGGCGATTTCAAGGGCAGCATCTTCGGCAACGGCACGCTGGTCATCGGCGAAGGCGCCGAGATTGAGGCCGATATCCGCGTGGACAGCGTCATGGTCAGCGGCGAGATGCGCGGGAAGATCGACGTCAAGAAGATAATCCGCATCTACTCAACCGGCAAGGTGACGGGCGACCTGAACACGCCCGTCTTCTCCGTGGAAGAAGGGGCCTTTTTCGAAGGAACCTGCCACATGATCCGCAGTGATGCCGGGGTCCATACCCTTCCCCTCGAAAATAGAGCGGCCGGTGAAAAATGTTGACAGTCGTCTGAGAATGAGATAGAGGCACCTCCGAATATTTGTTGCCGGCCAGTGGCCTTTGTGCGTGATCATCTGAAAACGTTACCCATGTCCGTCGTGTTGTCCAATTAAGAGGTGACAGACCGTGGTCAGTCTCGATTATTCCCTGGGAATTCAGATCGTCAATTTCCTGCTGCTGATCTTCATTTTGAATGTCCTGCTCTACAAGCCGATCCTCGGCATGATCGACAGGCGGAAGAAACAGTTGGAGGAGTCCGAAGGCGAGATCAAACGTCTCCAGGAGAGCGTGGAACAGAAGATGGCCGCCTACGAAGACAAGCTCCATCAGGCGAAGGCGGCAGCCGTCGAACAGAAGAATAAGATTATCGGGCAGGGCGCCGAGGAGGCCAAGACCGTCATCGAGAGCGTCCGGGCCGAACTTCCGGGGATCATGGAACATTTCCATGTCCAAATGGATGGAGAAATCGCTGCCGCCAGGGGAATTCTGACCGATCAGTCTCAGAAGCTGTCCGTTGAGATTGCTGAAAAGGTCCTTGGAAGGAGTATCCGATGAGAAGGGAACGCGCAATGAACCGGTTCTGCCGTTCCGGGATTCGGAATGAAACCCCTGTCGGAAAGAAGGGAAAGGGAATCGGATGGAAGATTTTCATCGGACTGTTCCCCCTGCTCTGCTGTATCTTCCCGTCGGCCCTGGCGTATGCCTCCGGAGGCGCCGGAGAAGGAGGACATGAAGGACCGGGCTGGGTCAATTTCGCCTGGAAGCTATTGAACTTCCTCGTCATGGCCGGAGTTATCTACTGGTTGGCGGCGAAGAAGGTGAAAGAATTTTTCACCGGACGGCGGGAAGGGATCAAGACCTCCCTCGCCAAGGCCGTAACCGCCCGCGAGGATGCCGAAAAGAAGTTCCGGGAATATGCCGCGAAACTCGACCGGGCGACGGGCGAGATCGATGAGATCACCCGGATGATCCAGACCCAGGGGCTGACCGAAAAAGAGCGGATCATCGAGGAAGCCCGGAGGACAGCGGAAAAAATGAGGGAAGACGCCAAGGCGCGGATGGAACAGGAGTTCAACCAGGCGAGTCATCAGCTCCAGATCGAGGCGGTCCGTCTCTCCGCGCAGATGGCCGAGGGGCTCCTTCAGAAAAACATCCGCGTGGAAGATCACGAGGCTATGGTCCAGGATTATATCGAGAAGGTTGTCCGTAAAAATTGATCGGCGGCTTTACCAACTTTATTACGAGGGTAAAAAAATTGATCAGCAGCAATATCGCCAAGCGTTATGCCCGGGCCTTTTTCAAAATCGCCGGTGAGGAAAAGCGGTATGAATCCTATTACGACGAGCTCGGGAGTTTTTCCACTATCCTCAAGGAAAATAAAAACCTGAGTGAGTTTCTTGCCAACCCGATCTTCGCTTTGTCCGACAAGAAGGCGGTCGTGGAGTCGCTCCTGGAAAAGATCCGCATCTCCCCGCTGACCTCCAATTTCCTGAGACTGCTGGTCGACAAGCGACGCATCGATATCCTGCCCGACATCCAGGGCTGCTACCGGGAATTGATGGATATCGCCCTGAAGAAGGTCCGGGTTACGGTGAAGACGGCCTTTCCGCTTACCCGTGAGACATCCGCACGTCTGCAGAACGGGTTGGAGAGACTGACCGACAGGGAGGTCGAAATGATCGTTCTGGAGGACCGCTCCCTGCTCGGGGGCGTTGTCGTCCGGGTCGGGGATACGCTTTATGACGGCAGCGTCCGTACGCAACTGAACAACATCCGGAATCTCTTGGGGGAGGAAATATAGCGCATGGAAACCATCAGGGCAGAGGAAATCAGCGAGATCATATCCAGGCAGATCAAGGAGTACGAAAAAAAACTGGATATCAGTGAAACGGGAACGGTCCTCTCCGTCGGCGACGGCATCGCCCGGGTCTACGGTGTGGAAAACGCGATGGCCATGGAGCTGCTCGAATTCCCCGGAGGAATCCTCGGCATGGTCCTCAATCTCGAGACGGACAACGTCGGCGTCGCCATTCTCGGTGAAGTGACCCACATCAAGGAAGGGGACATCGTGAAGCGGACGGGCAGGATCGCCCAGATCCCCGTTGGCGAGGCGCTCCTCGGCCGCGTGATCGACGCCACGGGCGCCCCTCTGGACGGCAAGGGTCCCATCGAGACGACGGAATTCCGCCGGATTGAGATGATCGCCCCCGGTGTGGTCTTCCGCCAGCCGGTTAACGAGCCATTGTACACCGGCTTGAAGGCGATCGACGCGATGACTCCGATCGGCCGCGGCCAGCGCGAACTGATCATCGGCGACCGCCAGATCGGCAAGACCGCGATCGGCATCGATGCGATCATCCGTCAGAAGGACACCGGCGTGAAGTGCATCTACGTCGCCATCGGCCAGAAGAAATCCACCGTCGCCCATGTGGTCGAGAATCTGAAGAAGCACGACGCCATGTCCTACACCTGCGTCGTCGCCGCCTGCGCGAGCGACCCCGCCACGCTGCAATACATCGCTGCCTACGCCGGCTGCAGCATCGGCGAATACTTCCGGGACCGCGCCCAGGACGCCCTGATCATCTACGACGACCTCTCCAAGCAGGCCGTGGCCTACCGCCAGATCTCCCTACTGCTGCGGCGTCCGCCGGGACGGGAGGCCT
>JAPLJX010000457.1 GCA_026388375.1 Deltaproteobacteria bacterium | reverse complement strand
GTTCAGCCTTCCGCCATATTCTCCGGAGCTCAACCCCGTGGAGCATATCTGGGACGATTTGCGGGAAAAGGAATTTCACAACCAAGTTTTCGACAGTATTGATTCCCTCGAAGATCACCTGGAAAAAGCATTGCACGATATGGAGCATGATCATGATCGTATCCGTTCCATCGTCGCTTGGCCTTGGATTATTAATGCGCTAATGAATTAGAAATGGAATAATATATCAGGGATGGCTCATAGGGGCCTTCTTTATTATGATGCGGTATCATAACGCGGACAGTGACATTGAACGTTTTGACCGGTAATCTTCAACCTTGCTGGCACGTGCGAATTGAGGCTTTGTAGATAAGTCTGTCAAGTCTCAATTCAACAGATTATCCTTACGGAAGGCAATGCAGCGGCCAGCCGGCGATAGGCCTCCCGGGTGACTGTGCGTTTTTCCGTCACCAGGATCCGCCAGATCTCCGCTTCATGCTGCCGGGCGCGCTGCCAGACCTGCTCAAGGTCGCGCCGCGGGGGAAGGCGCCGTTTCCCGGGGCGTGGTTCAGCGGGTTTCCGCCGCGTCCCCGCAAGGCGCCTGAAGACATCCGCCCCATACCGGTCATACCAGAGCAGGGTGTGCGCCGTGGAGAGCGAACCGGCCCAGGGATACCGGTGCAGCCACCAGGACCGCGCGAGCCTGTCGACAGCGGCGTCGATCCTTTCCCGGTCGGCCGGGGTCTTGGAGGGGGCCGATTCCTCGTAAAACAGCGTGGTCGAAAATTCATCGCCGGCCACATGCCACGTTTCACGGATGCCGTACTCCCCGGGATGCTGCGCCACGCGTGCGCCGGCGACCAGGGCAAACTCGCCGCAGATGAACAGGGCGATGCTCTCGCGCAGCTCTTCGATGAAGCGGGCGGTCATCAGCGCCTCCCGGCCGGTTTCCGTCGGAAAATCGGTGAAGCACATCACTTCGACGGCGATTCCGGCAGCGGCAAGGTTCTTCACGGCCAGGGCCGCATCCCGAACCGACAGCCCCTTGTGGATCAGTTTTAGCACCCGCGGGGCGGCCGATTCCACGCCGAGGGCGATGCCGAGCGCCCCGCCTTCCGCCAGAATGCGGCAGCATTCCGGGCCCAGGGCTGGCTCCGGGCGCATGTCCGTCGCCCACCGGACGGGGGGCTCTCCCCCCGGAGAGGGGTTGAGGGACGATTTCAGCGCCTCCGCCAGACGGCGCGCCGTTTTGGGCGACAGCGAATCCTGCGAAAAGTGGAACAGCCGGCATCCGTACCGATCGGCCAGGAGGCGGATATGCCCCGCGGCCTGCTCGACGGGGCGTTCCCGGTAGCGGGCGGTGCCGCACTCGGCCAGGCCGTAATGACAAAAGGCGCATTTGCCCCAATAGCACCCGCGGGTCGGATCATAGGGCAGCACCGGCGCGGGCGAGAAATATTTATCCAGCGGCAATCCCGCAAAATCGGGGGCCCGAAGTGCGCCCAAGTCCGTTGTTTTTGTCCCCTCCAGGATCCCCGCCGGGCTCTCCCCCCGCTCCACCGCCCGGACCAGCTCCAGGAGGGCCGACTCCCCTTCGTAGAGGACCGCCGAATGGAATGGCTTCAGCGCCCGTGTCAGGAACGCTCCCCGCAGGCGAAGCAGGATCTGCGTCATGGCGGGACCGCCGACGGTGACATGCACACCGGGCAGGAGGCGGCGGATCATGAAGGCCAAGGCATAGGCGGGCTGGACCTGGCCGGGAAAGGCGACGGAAAGGCCGACGAGTCCTACCCGCTCCGCCGCGAGGCGCGCGCACAGGTCCTGAAAGTATTCGTGGAAGGGATCCCTTTCGGGGCGGGCGTCTTCCTCGATCTCGCGGACCGTCAGCAGCGAAAAGGGGGTGCGATACGCCGCAAAATCGAGGGACAGCGGCGTATAGGCCGCGCTCACCAGGCGGAGGGCGCTTTCCACCGTGGCAATCGCTGCTTCGTACTGCGGCGGATCGAAAAAGCGCTCTCCCGACCGGTCCCTGAGGACGGCGACGGCATCATCGATGCCGCCGGGGGCATTCCGGGCATCCTCCCGCGCTTCCCACAACGCCGCACCGGCAAGCTGTTCGGCGTGGTTCAGGGCGGATTTGCGCTTCAGCTTCGACCATCGCTCTTCAACACGGCCGGCCAGGACGGTCAGGATCTCGCGGCAGAGGAGCCGGCTGTAGGCCTCGACATTCGCATCGATGGGCCAGACCTCCACCCCGTGCGCCCGCAGGTAGCCCGTCAGGGTCGGAAGCGAGAGATACGGCGCGGTGGGATCGCAGGTCGGAGGGTAGATCAGGGCAATTTTCATCATGCCTTAAAATGCTGAACATTAAAGTGTGAAAGTCAAGCACTTTCCGGACAGTCAGCAGTCGCTCTCCGGGATGATGTTTAAGCGCAATACACTAACGTACCAATCGTGAATAGCGCAAGTAGCGCACGCTTGAGAAAAATAATGCAGTACCTATGGCAGTATAGAGAATGGCTACATACAATTTTGGTATAGACGAGTGACGAAGCAAAAACCCCATGAAGATCATTATAAAGACCAGGATATAGCTTTTCCAGGACATAAAGGCAAAAGCACACCTGCGACCTTCCATGGAAAGGATGCGCGCCACATTCTTATCCACGACGCGAAGAAATCCAAAATGGTGAATAAGGAGAGCGAAAACAAATCCAATAACTACCGCCAGAACAGCACAATCCGGCTTTTCGGTCCTTAGCCATGAATAAGATAAACCATTGAGCAAAATTGATACGCCTATCCACGTTACACCGGCAATTCGCAAGAGAACGCTTCGGGGAACGCCCGGCTTCCATGCCTCCATTCTGGAACTTCTTTGATTCATATCTGTTTTGCACGGCCTTTAGCCCGCTGCAGTTATATCCGTATAAATAACCCGAATACCACCGCAGACCGACATGCCGGGTGGTGTGGGGCCGGGGGAGGGAACCCCCCGGCTACCCGATTGGGCGTATTTACTTTGCAGTTGAATTATATTTCTTTAGTTTTTCTCGAAAATATTCTTCTGATTTTATGGTCTTCCCATCAGATAATCTGATCATATACGGTTTGCCGGTAATAGAAGATTTGGAAGCGCATAGCCTTATAAAATCATCAGCGGTTTGGACCACCAAAGCGTTTTGAAGTTTCATTCGTAAATGCTCCGCGGCTTTCTTTCCATCATACTCTGAACCGTTTCTGATAAATTTTGCTCCTTTTAAATTCTCTACTGAGGATATTAGAAATTCGATTTTCTTTTTTTCTATATTATCCTGGGCGCTAACCGCCCCGGAAAATAGCGCCAGGATTACAAATGCTGTGACCATGATGTTTTTCATGCTTTCCTCCTTAAATTGCGCCTAACGAAAAGATCACCGGCGCGAAGAATGAGCGTCCGGTAGATTGGCTTTTTGGCTCACTCTTAATGAAAAAGCAAGAGGATTTGAAAATCGGAATGATCTCCCCGGAATAAATCTACAGGGAGGATGCCAGGTCCTTCCCCGAGAACCGGTTCAGGATGAACAGGGGGATCAGGACGGAGATGATCAGTATCGTTGCGTAGGCGGAGGCCGGGCCGAAGTCGCCGCTCCCGATCCGCTGGAAGATCTCGACGGTCATCGTGGCCCAGGGACCGTAGTAAAGAACGATCGTTGTGCTCAGTTCCGCGAGGGTCGTGACCCACATGATGATCGCCCCGGCAATGATTCCGGGCAACATAATCGGCAGAATCACCCGGATAAAGGAGCGGACCGGCGGTACGCCGAGGTTGATCGAGGCCTCCTCGATGGACGGGTCGATCTGCTGGAGGAGCGACGAAGTCGTTTTGATCGAGTAGGGCGCCTTCCGGATGAAGTAGGCCAGCACGAGGATCATCCAGGTCCCGGTGAGGACGATGATCCCCTTGTTGTAGGTGGCGGCGAGCGCGATGCCCTGGACCGTACCGGCGATCGCCAGCGGCAGCATGACCAGGACGTCCAGCAGGTAGCTCACCGCGCCCCGCTTGCGGACGAGGAGATAGCTCACCACGATCCCGAAAACAATCCCGATCAGGGTCGCCGTCGTCGCCAGAAAAAAGGAGTTGAAGATCGGCCGGGGGGCGATTGTGAAGGCACGGATGAAGTTCTCCAGGCTGAACTGCCCGAAGTACATGACCGGCCCTTGAGTCTTCGTGATGGAGGAGACAATGACGACCGCGAAGGGGAAGAGGGCCACAAAGACCACCCCCGCGCAGAACAGCCAGATCAGAAAGGTGGGCAGCGGCTGCAGCCGCTTCACCTCCAGCGGGTTCAGGGAGGTCATGGTGTAGTTCTTCCGCTCGACCCAGTATTTCTGGAAGATCGTCAGCCCCAGCGTGATCGCGAGCAGGATCATACTGAGCGCCCCTGCCATCGATGGATTCCCCCCCAGCTCACTGATGAACTCGTTGTAGGCCTGCACGGAGAGCACCCGAAAATCCTCGCCGATCAGGACGGGGACGCCGAAGTTTTCGATGCAGAGGTAGAAGACGACCAGCGCCCCGGAGAGGATGGCCGGTGTGACGACCGGGAGCGTCACGGTGAAAAAGACGCGCAGACGCCCCGCACCCAGGTTGGTCGCCGCCTCCTCCAGCGAACGGTCGATCGCGTTGAGCGCGGCCGAGACCATCAGAAAGACGAACGGGAAAAACTGGAGCGTGAAGACGAGGACGATTCCCTTCCATCCGTAGATGCTGGGGATCTCGATCCCGAGGCCATGGAAAATCTTCGCGAAGAGCCCGTTTCTGCCCAGCAGGATCAGCCAGGCCTCCGCGCCGATGAAGGTGGGGAGGATGAGTGGGAGCGTCCCCAGGGTCCGGATGAGATTCTTCCCGGGAATCTTGTAACGGGAGAGGAAGAAGGCGAAGGGGATGCCGATCGCAAGCGCGAGAACGGTCGAGAGCGTGCTCACGAAGAGGCTGTTGCGGAGGCAGCGCAGGTAGTAGGGGTAGTGCAGGAACGTGGCGTAGCTCTTCAGCGAGAAGGCGCCGGTCTCCGGGTTCACGAAGCTCGCCTTGAAGATGTAGAGGATCGGGTAGAGGACGGCGAAAAAGAGGATCACGAAGATCGCAACCAGGATGATGTTCCACGCCTGAAAGGATTTGCGCAAGGCGGCCCCCTAATCCCGGATCACGAGCGGACGGTCCGGCGGCAGCTGGTACCAGAGGGTTTCTCCATCCTTCCGGATATGCCTCTCATCCGGATCGTGGACCTCGATGACGACGGGCTTTCCCCCCGGGCCGGAGACGCGGTAGCGGATCATGGAACCCAGGAAGGTGCTGCTCAGGACCGTCCCCGGAATGATGTTTGCCTCCCCATCCCGGGGCCCCGCGACAACACGGATCCACTCCGGCCGCACCGACAGGGTGATCCGGGCGCCGGAAGGTTTTTCGCCCCGGAGGGAGAAAGTCTGTCCGGCGGTTTCCGCGGCGATCCGGGAATGATCCTCATCCCAGCCCTTCACTTCCATTTCGATGATGTTGCTGCTCCCCATGAACTCCGCGGCGAACCGACTCTCCGGCCGGTAGTAGATCTCGGCGGGCGCGCCGACCTGTTCCAGGCGGCCCCGGTTCAGGATCGCGATCCGGTCGGAGACGGCCATCGCCTCCTCCTGGTCGTGGGTGACGTAGATCGTGGTGATCCCGAGCTCCTTCTGTATCCGCCGGATCTCCTCGCGCATGCTCACCCGGAGCTTCGCGTCGAGGTTGGAGAGGGGCTCGTCCATCAGCAGGATCTGCGGCGAAATGACCAGCGCCCGGGCCAGGGCCACCCGCTGCTGCTGTCCCCCGCTGAGCTTGCTCGGGGCGCGGTCCTCCATCCCATCCAGCTGGACGCTCTTGATGATCCGGCCGATCCGTTCGGCGATC
>JAPLJX010000305.1:5120-15384 GCA_026388375.1 Deltaproteobacteria bacterium | reverse complement strand
ATGTCGTACATATTGGAAATATGACCCGCCGCAATCTGATCACCCAGCCCAAAATAGTTCACGCAGGTCCCGCAGACCAGGATGTCCACGCCATCCTTCTCCAATTGCCGCAGATCGTCGAGGACCGTCGAATCCTTCACGGCGAGCTTGACCCCGGCGTTGTAACAAATGATCGTCGCCGGCAACGGTTTGAGTTGCGCTAGGGTATGGATAAAGGCCCGGATCAGGACGTCTCCCAGGACGTCATCCCCGCGCCCCATGTGGTTGTCGGACAGGATCACCACGACAGAGCCCGTTTCCTTACCCGGCACAACGGCGCATGGCAGCTCTGCGGCGCCGGCGCCGGTATCCACAGGGGGCTGCCCCGCCGTCCCTGTCCGCACCAGTGCAATCTCCCGGACCCCGTCCTCCCTTTCCGTCACGGAGAAGCTGCAGGCCGTTTTCGCGGCCAGGCGGCGGATGTTTTCCACAGCGACGTCATTGTCCACGAGAACGGTCACCTCTTCGTTCTCCGCGACTGCCTTTTTCGCCAAAAGCACGGGCTCCGGACACGCAAGCCCTCGGGCGTCAATGGTTACCGGCATATCTATGAATCTCCTTTGACTGGAGCCATCGTCTATATTTTTCCGCCCATCAGGAGTCCTTTTGCCAGAAGGCTCAGCATGCCCTGCCCTATTCGATACGGCTCTCCTTTCAGCAGAAGATTTTCAACCTTCAGACCCAGAAGTTCGTTCGGTTTCATCGTCAGCGGATTCCGGTTCAGGATCACCATATCGGCCATTTTTTCCGTCTCGAGAGAGCCGCGCTCCTTTTCATCGAAGGTGGTCCAGGCCGCATTGCAGGTAAACAGTTTCAGCGCCTCCGGAATCGTGAGGGACTGTTCGGGAACATAATGGTTGCAGGCGGCATGGATGCCGGCAATCGGATCCGGCAGCGTGCAGGGGGCGTCGGAACCTCCGCTTAAGACGATTCCCATATCGGTCATCTTTCTGAACGGAGAAATTCTCTTCGCCCGATTCCCCAGGATGCTGTGCAGAAACTCAAGGGGTTCCAGATCCCACATCAGAAAGGCGGGTTGCAGCGGGATCTGGATGCCGAGGTCGGCGCACTTTTGAAGTCCCTCTTCGGTGGGAAGGCAGGCGTGGATGATCCCGTGGCGGTGATCCTGCCGGGGGAAATCCTTCAGGGCGGCCTCGATCGCCATGACCGCCTGGTCGAAGGCCGCATCGCCGATCGCGTGCATCTCGATCTGCAATCCCTCGCGGTTGGCCCGCTTCGCGAATTGAATCACCTCTTCATCGCTGTGGAAGAGGATGCCGCGATTTTGGGGACGATTGGCGTACGGCTGTCTCAGCGCCGCATCCTCGCTGCCGAAGCAGCCGTCCAAGGCCGTCGCGAAACACCCCCCCACCCGGGGAAGCTTTCTCTTCCGGATCTTGTCGAGATTCATGGTCTGGAAGAAGAGTCGGGTTTGAAAACCGCTGTCGAGCCCCTTTCCAAGGATCGTCTCCAGGGTCACATCCAGATCGAGCGGAAAACCGACGCCGGATACGGTGTGCATCATTCCGATTCCCTTTTCCGCCATATCATCGACGGCCCGAAGCATATTCCGGAGGGTCCGCGGCAGGGAGACCTTTTTGGTGATGAAATCGGTGGTTGCAAAAAAGGCCTCCTGGTTCATCTCCCCCGTGTTTTCATGCCAGCCCCGCAACGATTTCACTTTATCCGGCAGCATCGCTATCATTTTGCTATTCAGGATGCAGGCGTGACCGTCATATTTGACGATGAAGATCGCCCTGTCCGGACAGGCCTGATCGAGCTCGTCCCTGGATATCAGCCTTTTTTCCTTGACGGAGTGGGTGGACGCCCCGAACCCCATGATGATCTTGTCGTTGTTTTCCGTTGTGAATTTTTGGATATGCCCGCACATCTCAGGCAGGCTCCGCGCATGGCGTACATCAAGACCCGCGTTGAACAAGGCGTAGGATGCAAAGTGCAGGTGTGTGTCCCCGAAGCAGGGAAGAAGGGCTCTTTTACCCAGAATCTCCCTTGGGGCGCCTTGATACGCCGCGGGAAGCTCATTTCCGACATGAAGAATCCGCCCCTTCTCTTCGACAAGGTATCGGTAAACATGATTTTCCCGATCACAGCAGACGATCGCGCCTTCATAGATTTTCATCGCGGTTGGTCTCCGATCAGCACCCCAGGCGTTTTTTCATTGTCGAAAGCTTTGTGAAATGTTCCTTCTCTTCGTCGATGATCCTTTCGATTGCGTCCCGCCGGTCTGCCGGCAGCAGTTCCCGTATTTCCCGGTAATAGTGAATTGAATCCATCTCCCGCTGGATGGCGAAATCGAGGGCGGATGCCTCGTTCCGGAGCTTCGCCAGTTCGGCGGTAAACGCCTTCGCCGTGAAGACGAGGCGGTTGTCCACGTAGCTGTGGAGGTAGGCGGCATATTCCCCGTCGTATCCCTCCGGGGGGGCGTTCCGGTCCATCCCGGCCAGGATCTTTGCGAACGTCTCCTGATGTTTTACCTCCTGGGCGGCCAGCAGTTGGAAGAGGGTCTTGACCTCTTCCTTTGCGGTCAGTTGCACGGCGTAGCGGTAGAAATTCGCCCCATTTTCTTCGATCCGGACCGCCACTTCCACAATGTCGTTTGCATCAAAGACAGCCATGTTCTACCTCCTTACGTTCATAAGATCCCGCCACAGAATACCCCGTACTTCGTATGGAAATCGATTATTTCACAGCCACTTCTTCCTTCTGAAGTAGATCAGCATGAAAACGGCGATAACGATCATGACGCCCCAGAGGGCGAAGTATCCCCACCGCCATTCCAGTTCCGGCATGTATTTGAAATTCATCCCATAAACCCCGGCGAGGAAGGTCAGCGGCATGAAGACGGTGGCAATGATGGTGAGCACCTTCATGATCTCGTTCATCCGGTTGCTGATGGAGGAGAGGTAGATGTCCAGCATTCCGGAAAGCATGTCCCGGTAGGTCTCGATTGTGTCGATCACCTGGACGGCATGGTCGTAGACGTCGCGGAAGTAGATGGCCGACGGCTCGCGCATGAGCGGCGAGTCGGACCGGCCGAGGCCGCCGATCATCTCCCTGAGGGGCCAGACCGATTTACGAAGGAAGATGATCTCCCGCTTGAGGGCCTGGATGGCTCGAAGGGTCTCGGGCGACGGGCGGCCGATCAGGGCCTCTTCCACATTTTCGATCTTCTCTCCGAATTTGTCCAGGATGACGAAGTAGCTGTCGACGATCGTGTCGAGGAGCGCATGGGCAAGGTAGTCGACCCCGGCCTTCCGCAGGCGGCCCTTTTCGTTGCGGATCCTCTCCCGGACGGGATCGAGAAGGTTCCCTTCCTTCTCCTGAAGAGAGATCAGCCAGTTGCGGCCGAAGACGATGCTGACCTGTTCGGGAACAAGGTCGCCGCCTTCCGCCTCATGAAAGAATTTGAGCACGATGTAAAGATAATCGCCGTGGTCCTCGCTCTTCGGCCGTTGTTCCGTGTTCAAAATATCTTCGAGGATGAGCGGGTGGAGGCCAAAAACGGTTCCTATCTGTTCGAGAAGACGAATGTTCTGGAGGCCGTCGATGTGGATCCAGACGACGTCTGCCCCGTCCGGAGGGGGCAGGAGCCCTTCCAGCGTATCGATCTCCAGTTGATGAAAGTGGGATTCGCCGTATTCGCAGAGGGTGATCTTCGCCTTCTCCGCATGTCTCTCCCCGATGTGGACCAGTGCGCCGGGCGGGAGACCGGCCTTGGCGGATCTTTTCTTTGTGATTCCGGGCATGTTCCTTTTCCTCCGGGATCGAACGGAAATTCCGGGATGGGGACAAACGGTTGCAAAAGCAGCGCTAATGTAGCCCATCGCTTCCGGAAATTCAATCAAAAAGTCGGCCGGGAAAGTGCGCGCCGGACGCGATTTTCTCTTGACAAAAGTTTCGGAATTGCGGACGTAAACGGCAGATCTTAAGATTCCCTTTCCCCGGAGGCTCCATGAGATACATTCTCGCGGCGACCGAAGACCATGCTACAACGGAGATCATCCGCGCCGCCTTCCGCCGGCCCTTCCATGTGGATGCGGCGGCCACCGTCCGGGACTGCCGGGAATTTCTGCGGAAGCGGAGGTACGAATTCAGCTTCATCGATCTCGATCTCCTCGGCGGACTCGGGGAGGTTCGCGGGGATTCCGGCGCGGCCTTTCGTGGGGTAAGGCAGGCCTTTCCCACGGTCGAGGTTGTCGTCATGACCCCGCCGGAGAGGGCGGGAGAGGCGGTCGAAGCGGTGAAGGCCGGCGCGGCAAACTACGTGACCTATCCGCTGAACGCCGATGAGCTCCGGTATGTTACGGAGAGCGTTCATGAGGGCATCCGCGCGCAGTCGGAGCTCGACTACCTGCGGGACCGCTTCTGGCAGTCCGACTCCCTGGACGTCGTTCAGACCCGGAACCCTGCCATGCGGGCCGTCTTCGACCAGGTCCGCCTCGTGGCGCCCACGAAGAGCACCGTTCTGCTGACCGGGGAGACGGGGACGGGGAAGGGGGTTCTGGCGAAGCTCATCCACCGCCACAGCAATCGGCGGGGGGTGCAGTTCATCGGCATCCACTGCGGCGCCATCCCCGACACCCTTCTCGAAAGCGAGCTCTTCGGTCACGAGAAGGGGGCCTTTACCGGCGCCATACGCCGAAAACTGGGCAAATTCGAACTGGCCAACCGGGGAACGATTTTTCTCGACGAAATCGGCACGATCACCCCTTCCGCGCAGATCAAGCTCCTCCAGGTCCTTCAGGACCGGACCTTTCAGCGGGTCGGGGGAGAGACCGTCATCGAGGCCGACGTGCGGATCATCGCCGCCTCCAACAAGGATCTCGGGCAGATGGTGGAGCAGGGGCTCTTCCGGAACGACCTCTACTACCGGCTGAACGTATTTCCCATTGAGATCCCGCCTCTCCGGGAACGACGGGAGGACATCCCCCAGCTCACGGAGATCTTCCTCCGGCAGATGAACCGGTTCAACCACCGGGGGATTCACTACGTCCATCCGCTGGTGATGGAGGCGTTTCAGCGCTACCCCTGGCCCGGCAACATCCGCGAACTGGAGAACCTGGTGGAGCGGGCCTGCATTCTGGAAAGCTCTTCCATCCTGACCTCGACGAGCTTCCCGGCGGAGCTCTTCACCGGTGCTCCCTCTGCATTGTCGGCGCCCGCCGGGAGAACCGGCCTCACGCTGGCGGAGACGCGCGCGCTTGCCGTCACGGAGGCGGAGAAAAGCTATCTCCAGGAGCTCCTTGCCCGGACCGGGGGGAGGATCAACCGGACGGCGGAGTCGGCCGGCGTCACAGTTCGCCAGATCAGCAAACTCATGCGTAAATACAATATCCGAAAAGAGACGTTCCGCTGAAATTCAGCGTCGGGACGGCGTGGGTTCCTGCAGTGTCTTGACGACGACCCGGACGACCGGCGCTTTCCCCCCTGCGAACTGGATATCCGGAGGATAACGCAGAGATGGCGCGAAGGCCTTCTGGACGTCCAGTTGCGCCAGATCGACCGGCTCGGTCAGGATCCGGATCCGCTTGCCGCGAAGCCGTCGGGGGATGAGGATTCGCACCTCCGCCGGGGTGGCGATGATCTTCTGAACCGCAAGACCCTGTGGCGGGTTGTTTTCCGTCAGAACCTCGATGGGGACGGTCATGGAGATGAGGCGCGAGGTGATGACCGTGATCCGTTCGGGGCTGATCCCGGCAACCGCAAGGTTGGAGGGGGTCTTCACCATGTTGCGCGTGAGCGTGACATCCTGCCTGCCGGGAGGGAGCTGCGCTAGGTCGAGAGAAATCTTGAGACTCTCCGGATGCAGGAGTTGAAAGGCCTGGGAGTGCCCCATGAGCATGACCTTTGCCTCCGTGGCCTTCGGTTCCTCCAGAACCCATTCCGCCGGGGCGTTCCGGTATTCAATGGGGACCATGAAATCCCGCCGGATCATTTCCCGCTGGTAGCCGAAAACGACCCAGAGAATGCAGGCCAGCACAATGGCAATCACCTTTTCCCGCTGGTTTTCCTTCAGCCAGCGGAGGATCGGTCCCGGTTTGGCGAGCGGCGCCCGTTTGGCGAAGAAGGCCTCCAATTCGATGTGGAGGGCCGAGGCGTTGGTAATCTCCTGGATCCTCTCTCCTTTGGCGAGCGAGATCGTTCCGCGCTCCTCGGAGACCACGATGCAGATCGCGTCGGAACGCTCCGAAAGGCCGAGGGCCGCCGTGTGGCGAAGGCCCAGATTGCCGTGCTGGGCGGCATTGGCCGATAGCGGAAGATGGCAGCCGAAACGCATGACCCGGTTTCCGTCCACGAGGATGGCGCCGTCGTGACCGATCGAATGGGGATCGAAGATGCTCTCCAGAAGGGGCTGGCTGAGGATGCCGTCGAGGTTGCTTCCCCCCGTCAGGTGGCGATCCAGTGGGTCGTGCCCCTGGAGGACAATCAGGGCGCCGACTTTTTTGCGCGCAAGGTCAGCGGCGGTCTGGGCGAGAACCTCCGCGCTTTCGTTGAACGCGGCAACGGCAAAGAACCGTTTCCGGAAACTCCCCAGCAGGGCCAGGCGTTCAAAGAAACGCCGGAGGTCCTCCTGAAAGATGACGACGAGGACAAACAGCAGGATCGCGAAGAAGGCTTGGAGGACGACGGTGGTCAGGTAGAGCTGGAAGAAGCGGGCGAGCATATAGACGACGCCCAGCAAGGTGATGCCCAGGAATACGAAACGGGACGCCCGATCCTTGAACCAGATCAGCAGCGCCGAGATCATGATCGAAATGATGGCGATGTCCAGGATGTCCTGAATCCGGAAGGCGTTGAGCATCGTCAAGGTATTTTCGATCATGGGGGAAACCCATCTTTCCGCCCGCCGGGAAGGGGGCCGGTCTGTTTGCAGGAAGCGGTTGAGAAATCCGGACGAACTTTTTCGATATATAAACAAAAGTTTTGCTGCGTGTCAAGAAGATATCGGATTTCAAGACATTTCAATAGGACCGATCAACCTCTCTTCCATCCTCGTCGCGGGAGACGGGGTTTGACGACCTCGTAAAAAGTCATAAAAGTCGCGACAAGGGGGCGGGGTTTGATTTTGTCTTTTCCAGCAGGTTCGGCTATAATGCTGAACCATGGGTAGGGCCGGGCGGTATCGGGGACATGTGGGGACACCTTGCCACAAGGTGTCCCCGGCCCGAAGGGATTGGAACGTGTCCCCGGACGGAGGAAAAATGATCGATCGGGAGAAGGAAGAGAAGATCGGCCGGGTCGTGGAAATGATTGCGAAGGCAAAAAACATCGTCGTTTTTACAGGCGCGGGCGTCAGCACGGAATCCGGGATTCCCGATTTCCGTAGCCCCGGCGGCTTCTGGACGAAATTCGATCCGGAGGATTTCACGATCGATAAATTTCTGACGAGCCCGGAGACCCGGCGGAAACAGTGGCGCTTCCTCCTCTCCGGCGATCTGCTCAAAGAGGCCCGGCCCAACGCCGCGCATGAGGCCATCGCGGAGCTGGAAAAGCTGGGGAAAGTAAGCTGTGTCATCACCCAGAACATCGACAATCTGCACCAGAAAGCGGGAAACGATCCTGCAAAGGTATTCGAGCTCCACGGCAACATGCGCTGGATCCTCTGCATGGATTGCGGGGAACGTTACCCGCTGGAGGAAATTCTCCATAAGAACGGGGCGTCGGAGGAGGTTCCGGTCTGCGGCCGCTGTTCCGGTATCCTGAAACCCGACGTAATCTTCTTCGGCGAAGCCCTCCCCGAGGTGACCCTGAGCACGGCCACCTGGCATGCCGGCCACTGCGACCTCCTCCTGGTCGTCGGCTCGTCGCTCGTCGTTTACCCGGCGGCCTACATGCCGCTTTATGCCAAGCAGGCGGGGGCCTCGCTCGTGATCGTTAATCTGAGCCCCACGCCGGTGGACAAGATTGCAGACATTGTCATCCACGCCTCCGCGGGGGAGACGATGGGTCGCATCCTCGTGGAAGTCAGGCAGGGGCTCGCCGGATCATGTGCCTGATACTGTTCGCCTGGAAAATGCTGCAGAATTTTCCGCTTGTCCTCGCGGCAAACCGGGACGAGTTCTATGAGAGACCGTCGGCGCCGGCCGACTTCTGGGATGACGCGCCGGATCTGCTTGCGGGCCGGGATCTGCGGGATGGGGGGACGTGGCTTGGGATCACCCGGGGAGGGAGGGTGGCGGCCCTCACGAATTACCGTGATCCGGCTTCCCTGAAAATCAGAGCCCCATCGCGGGGGTTTCTCGAACCGGGGCGCCTGGGAACGTCTGCAACCCGGGATCTACGGTCTGAGCAACCACCTACTGGATACCCCCTGGCCGAAGGTGGCGCAAGGGAAGAGGGTTCTGAAAGCGCTTCTTCAAGGGGAAAAGGGAGTGCCGCCGGAGGCGCTTTTCGCGCTCCTGGCCGACCGGACCCGGTCAACGGACGACCGTCTTCCGGATACGGGGGTTGGGCTGGAATGGGAGAGGCTTCTCTCGCCGCTTTTCATCGAGAGCCCGGCCTACGGAACACGCTCTTCGACGGCTCTGCTGATCGACCGGAATGGAAGCGTGACCTTCATCGAGCGGGTGTTCAACGGCGCCGCCGATCCCTGGATGACGGTCCGTTTCGCCTTCCGGATCGAGAACGGCGGTTATGGGATGCACCGTCATGGTGGGCTGAAATAGGGGGGCGGAGGGCTCCGTCCCCCTATTCAAAGGGGTCATGCGTGTCGCATTCGTCATGGATCCGGATGCGGATGAACTTGAACGGCTTTGGCTATTACACCGGGAAGAGGATCTGGGAGTAGGGGAATTGGCGGTTAAGCATTTCCCTGATCTTGGCCTGCTCCTCTGCGTCTTCGATGGTTTCGACCTCGCTCGCGGGCAGGCCGGTTTTGGTCAGACGGTGTTTCCAATCGACAACGTAGCCTGGAACATTCACAAAACGGCACCCCTGGGTGCCGCAGCAGGTGCTCTCGACGACGGCGATCCCCACGACAATGAGGAGCTCCCGGCTTCGGTGGATCATCCGCCTTTCTTCAACGATGGTGTAGTGCCCGGCGATAAACCGGACCTCCGTTCCCGGTTCCTGGTGCTGGTATTCCGGCATGAAAACCTCCTGCATTGACAATGGGGAGCTGTTTCTCTCGCCACAACCAAGATCGGGAAGCCGACGATCTTCCCGAATGCAAATGTTGACGGCCGATCATGGCGATCTTCCGCCCCGAGAAAGTGGCGATTCTATTTTCCGATGCAGAAGTTCGCGAATATCCGGTCGAGGACCTCTTCAGGCGTCGTTTTTCCCGTGATTTCCCCCAGCGCATTAAGGGCCTCGCGGACCTCCAGCGCAACGAGCTCGGGCGGGAGGGCGACCAGCAGTCCCTCCCGGGCGCGCGCGAGGCCGGCCACCGCCTTCTCCAGGGCGGTTTTCTGATGGAGATGCACGATCATTGCATCCGGCGACTCCTCTGCCGGCGTCGCGAGGACCAGGTCGCGGAGGGCTGCGGTCAGGCGGTCAAGCCCGTCGCCGTACTTGGCGGAGATCCGGATGGCCGGGGGGGTTCCCTCCTGGAGGAGCCCACGCAACGATTTTTCATCGAGGCGCTGTGGCAGGTCGGATTTATTGAGGACCGCGAGCATCGGTTTTGATATCATTTTTAAGAGGAGTTCCCGATCGTCCGCCGTAAGGTCCGTGCTCCCGTCGAGGAGGACGAGAACGGCGTCGGCCGTCTTCAGGCGCTCCCAGACGAGATCGATCCCCTCCTTCTCTATGGCGTTCTCCGGGAGCCGAAGCCCGGCGGTATCGGTCAGGCGGACGGGGATCCCTCCGATGTCGACGGTCTCCTCGATGAAGTCCCGCGTCGTCCCCGGGATGGGTGTGACGATCGCCCGTTTTTCGCCGAGGATGCGGTTCAGGAGGGAAGATTTGCCGACGTTCGGGTGGCCGGCGATGACGACGCCGATCCCTTCCCGATAGATTCGTCCTTGCCGGTGCGTCGCGGCAAGGGCGGCGATCTTGTCGATGAGTTTCCGGATACGGGGAAGGGCTTCGTCGGGCGTCTCCTCGACGCCGTCGTCCTCCGAAAAGTCAATGGCCGCTTCAACCCCGGCGAGGAGGTCGATCATTTCACTGCGGATCGCCTCGACCTGTTCGGAGAGTTTTCCGCTCAGGCAATCGATGGCGGCGGTAAGTCCCGGCCGGGTTTTTGCGGTGATGATATCGA
>JAPLJX010000305.1:0-5092 GCA_026388375.1 Deltaproteobacteria bacterium | reverse complement strand
GGTCTTTGCGGTGATGATATCGAGGACCGCCTCTGCCTGGGCAAGGTCGAGACGGTTGTTCAGGAAGGCGCGCTGCGAGAATTCCCCCCGCTCGGCCGGACGCGCCCCGGTCTGGAAAACCGCTTCGAGGACGGTCCGGAGGATCAGCGGCCCACCGTGGCAACTGATCTCCAGCGTATCTTCGCCGGTGTAGGAATGGGGTCCCTTCAAAAAGGCGACGAGAACCTCGTCGAGGATGGCGCCTGTCGTCGGAGCGATGATCTTACCGTGATAGAGGTGATGGGAGAGGAAATATCCGGGGGGCAAGGGGCGGAAAAGCCGTCGGGCGATCCCCTCCGCCATGGATCCGCTGACGCGGATCAAACCGACCCCCCCGACCCCGGGCGGCGTGGCGATGGCTGCGATGGTGTCCCGGAAGGTCATCGGATCAGGGCCTCCCCCCTCCGTTTTCCGTCAGGCCTCGGAAGTATCCGGTCCGCGACGGGCCGGCAGGATCACGATCTTCCTGTATTCACCCTCGCCGCGACTCTTCGTGGTCAGGGTCTCGTCGTCCTGCATGGCCATGTGGATGACGCGGCGGTCATGGGCGTTCATGTGGCCGACGGTTACCGGTTTCTTCGTTTTCTTGACCTTTTCGCCGAGCCTCATCGCCAGGGCGACGAGGGATTCTTCGCGCCGTTTGCGGTACTCCTCCGTGTCGATGACGATCATCTTGTGTCCGTTTGCGGAATGGTGGACCGCCTTGTTTAAGATGTACTGGATCGCGTCCAGGTTCTGCCCCCGCTTTCCGATGAGCAGGCCGCTGCCGTCCCCCCGAATGTTCAGCATAATCGCCACCTCCGTCTCCTCCACGTCCACCGGGGAGGAGATCTGCATTCGGGTCAGGATGCCTTCGAGGAGCCGCCTGGCCTTTTCCGTGGCCTGTTCGCCGTCGTGATCAGCGTCAGGCGCCGGGTTCGGTCTCTCGGTCACCCTTTGTTCTACGGGTTCCGGCGTCTTCGTTATGGCCGCTGGACCGGTTGCGGCGGGGTGAACAGCCGGACGCCCTTTCGGGACCGGTGCCGCAGATTTTGCCTCATGGTCCACGGCGCGGATTCTGGCTCTGTGGCCTTCCAACGCCGGTGCAGCAGACTTTTCCGTCCGGACCGGGGTCGGCGTCTCCGTCCAGGGGAAAACGTCGTCGAGCGTCATGTCGATGGAAAGGAGCCCCGCCCGGATCCGGGCCTTCTTCGCCCCAAGGCCCAGAAAGCCGGGGTTTCCCGCCGCGATGATCTCGATGTTGAGCTTCTCCCGGGGAACTTGAAATTCACTGCACGCCTTTTCTATGGCATCATCGATGGATTTGCCTTCGATTTCAATTCCTTCCATTGTTCAATGCACCTCTATGCCGGTTGCTTGTTGATGTACACCTGCTGGCCGATGCTGATGATGTTGTTGAACAGCCAGTAGATCACCAATCCCGACGGGAAATTGAGGAACATGAAGGTAAAGATTATCGGCATGAAGAGCATAATCTTCGCCTGCATCGGATCCGCCCCCGTAGGAGTCATCTTCTGCTGGATGAACATCGTGGCGCCCATGATGATCGGCGTGATGTAATAGGGGTCCTTTGCGGACAGGTCCTGGATCCACCAGAAGAGTGGGGAATGACGCAGTTCGATCGCGTAAAGCAGTGCCTTGTATAGGCCGAAAAAGACGGGGATCTGCACGACCATCGGCAGGCACCCGCCCAGCGGGTTCACCTTGTGTGTCTTGTAGAGGGCCATCGATTCCTGGCTGAGCCGGGCCTTGTCGCCTTTGTATTTCTCGCGCAGGGCGGCCATTATCGGCTGAAGTTTCTGCATCTCCTTCATCGACTTGTAGCTCTTGTTTCCGAGGGGCCAGAAAATCAGCTTGATCAGGATGGTTAAGATTATGATTGCGATTCCGTAGTTGCCGACATAGCCATAGAGGAACTTGAGTGCGATCAACAGCGGGATCGCCAGCCACTTGAGCCAGTCGCCGAAATCGATCGCGTTCTCCAGACCGAGGTTCTGGGCCTTGAGGATATTGTAATCCTTCGGCCCCAGATAAAGGGAATAGTTGAAAACGCCGGGCTGACCTGGGGGGATCACGTTCTTCGGACCCTTGAGGCCGACGGCGATCAGGTTGTTCGCGTCCTTCGTCATCCGGAAGCTCGTCAGCGAAGGGTTCTGCGGGATCATGGAGGCGATGAAATATTTGCTTTCGAAGCCGCCCCAGGAGACGTCGGGTCCCAGGGTCTTGTCCGCTTCCATCTTCTTGACCTCGGGGCGGTCCATGCTCTTCGCGATGTACGAGACGGGACCGTCGTGGCCGTAGCTGTCCGTCGGCGCATTGGGATCGACATACTGGTACCAGGTCAAGCCGCCGCTCTGGTTCAAGGGGGCGGCCCCGAGGTTGTGGACCCGAACCTCCAACTCGAAGCTGTACTTGTCCGGATGAAAGGTAAAGGTCTTGTCAATCCGGAGTTCCCCCGGATAGGACTGGGTGAAGGTCAGCCGGCGCGATTCCTTGCCCGTCGTCATATCGAGCAGGCAACCCGCCATCCGGGATATTGACGGTAGAATCAGGGAAGGAGACGGAGAGGGGCCGGGGCATACCCTCCGAAACATGAACGAGTTCGATCGGCTTCGGTCCCTCTTCCGATTTCGGGTTCCCTTTGCCGATCAGCCGCATGAAGATAGCGACGATATCCTCGCTGTTGGCCACCTTTGTCTTGTACTGTTTCAATTGAAAGGATTTCAGGGCGGCGCCCCGCGTGGTGAGAACCGCCCGGTAGAGGGGGGTTTCCACGATTACGTCGCGCTCGGCGCCGGTCACGGCCTGGGCGGCCGCCAGCCGGCCCGTCATTGCCGTCTGAACGGTGGTCGGGGCCGACGTCTTTCCCGGATCGGCGGGCGGCGCCTGCGAAGAGACGGAGGCCGCCTGCTGGGTCGGCGCTGGCGCCGTCTTGACCGGCGGTTTGGCGAAAAAGTTCTGATAAACCATCAACACAACGACCGACAGGACAACGGCGAGAAGGGTTCTCTTGTCCATTCATACCTCCAATTTTACAAACATTTTTTTATTTCACCGGATCATACCCGCCGGGGTGCAGTGGGTGACAGCGAAGAAGCCGCATCAACCCCGCAAACGCCCCCCTGAAGGGACCGTAGCGCCGGATGGCGATGATCGCATATTCGGAGCAGGTGGGATAAAAACGGCAGCAGGGGCCTAAAAAGGGCGAGATGCACACCTGGTAGGTGCGGACCAGCACCACAAAAAATTTCCCCAACATCTGCATGAAAAGGTTTTCAGACATCGGCTCTGCGGATCAGGCGACTCTCCAGTTCCGTGCAAACATCTCTGTAGGTCAGCGGCAATATGCCCCTTTTAGCGATGATCACGATGTCCTGTGAAGCTGGAAGCCTGGACTTGTTCAATCTGAAAAACTCGCGCAAAAGGCGTTTGATCCTGTTTCTCTGTACGGCGTTCCCGGCTTTCTTGCTGACCGTCGTGCCCAGTCTTCTGATTCCCGACTGATTCCGGCATGTGATAATGGTGAAACGCGCCGAGTGACTCCGTACCCCCTGCTCATAAATCCGCAAATAATCCTGTCTTTTCCGAATGCGATCTTCCTTGCCAAAGGTTTGGGATTCCATGCCCTGCCGCCCCTTTCCCGGGGCCTCACCGACCAGCCTTTGGCCCGCCCTCGGGGGTTACACCGACAGTCTCTTCCTGCCCTTCGCCCGTCTTCGGCTGATAACGTCTCTGCCGCCTCTGGTGGCCATCCGAACGAGGAAACCATGGGTGCGCTTTCGTTTGGTGTTGCTGAACACTGTCAATGTCTTTTTCATCGTCTATGCCCCGGTTTAATTAATGAGTTTCGCTATAAACCATACCGGGAAATGTTTGTCAAGGCAAATATAGCCGCTGTCAGTCCACGCCGCCTGATCCAGAACCCTTCGGACGGTCCGGGCAAGATTGTCCAGGGAGGTGGGTTTCAGAGGGATTCCAGGTTTATGTCGACCTTGCCGTAGCCGGCCTTCTTCATGGCCATCCGGATCAGCGGGGTGCAGTAAGCGAGAAGCGCCATAAGCAGAAAGAAGGCCGTGATCGGTCGAGTGTAGAATATATCGAAACTTCCGGCGGATAATATCAGCGCCTGGCGGAGAGAGTTCTCGACAAGCCTCCCGAGGACCATCGCCAGGATGAGCGGCACGATCGGGTAATTCAGTTTCTTCATGGCATAGCCGAGGAGGCCGAAGCCCACCATCATCCAGACGTCAAACATGCTGTTGTTCACACTGTAGGCCCCGATCGAGGCGAAGATGATGATGAACCCCATCATGATCGAATAGGGGATCCGGAGCATGGCCACGAAAAGGGGGATGAGGAAGATGTTCATCAAGAACAGAATCAAGTTACCGATATACATGCTCGCGATGAGACCCCAGACCAGATCGGGGTTGTTTGTAAAGAGGAGCGGACCCGGACGGATGCCCCACATCATGAAACCGGCGAGCATGACGGCCGTCGTTGCGGAGCCCGGCACGCCGAGAGCGAGAAGAGGGGCAAAACCACTGATCGAGGCGGCATTGTTAGCCGATTCCGGTGCGGCGACGCCGGCGATGTCGCCCTTTCCAAAGGTCTCGGGGTGTTTGGAATACTTCTTCTCGGCCATGTAGGCGAGGAAGGAGGCCGTCGTGATGCCGCCGGCGGGGATGAGGCCGATCAGAAAACCGATGACGCTTCCCCGAACGATCGCCCAGCGGCCGCCCACCCACTCCTCCCAGGTCAGGAAGACATCCCTGAGCCTCATCTTTTCCTTGACCAGGATGCCTCCCTCGGGCTCCTCGATGCTGTTGAAGACCTCTGCCAGACCGAAGATCCCGCAGATAACGACGATGAAATCGATACCGCCAAGGAGCTGAGGTGTACCGAAGGTGAAGCGGGGCATGCCGCTCACGCCGTCCATGCCGACCGTCGAGATTAAAATACCGGCGATGGTGGTAATGACGATTTTGAAAGGCGACCCGCTGCCGAAGACCGTGAGCAGGCCGAAGGCCATGATAGCGAGGCCGAAATATTC
>JAPLJX010000187.1 GCA_026388375.1 Deltaproteobacteria bacterium | reverse complement strand
GGGGCTTGAACCCCGGTTTCCGGCGTGAGAGGCCAGCGTCCTAACCACTAGACGATGGGACCATGATTGGGAACGGGGATTAAACCCTTAAAGGGCATCCTCCGCATGTTCGGCCAGCAAAATCACTCCTACATCAACTTCTCGTAGAGGTGTTCTTTTCTAATGAATGATAGCAAAATTGTCAAGGCCAAAATCAACCGCCGGCCTTGATCTGATCGATCGCCCGCCGGATTTTCCGAATCACCCGTTCCTTCCCCAGGGTGACCATCACCTCGTCGATCCCCGGGCTCACGGTCTTCCCCGTCAAGGCGACGCGGAGCGCCTGGGCGATCCATTTGAGCTTCGTCCCCCGCTCCTCGGCCAAGGCCCGGAGAAAGATCTCCAGCCCATCCTTCGTGTAGTCCACGATGTCGGGAATCCGCGCGACAACCGCCTCCAGGTGACCGGCATATTCCGGCGTCAGGAACTTCGCTGCCGCCTCCGGATTGTAATCCACCTCTTCCTGGAAGAAGAAGGAACCTGAATCGGCCATCTCCACGCGGGTCTTCGACCGCGTCCGGAGGTTCGCCGCCGCTTGCGCGACAAACCCGCCGTCCGAGACATCGAAACCCTTCTTTTCCCAGAAGGGGGTCACCACCGCCTCCAGCGAAAACTCGCGGATGAGTTCCTCCATCGTGAAGATCTCCTGGTCGCCATGCGACCAGCCGAGTCGGACCAGGTAGTTCACCAGCGCCTCGGGCAGATACCCCATCTCCTGATAGGCCATCACCGACGTCGCCCCGTGGCGCTTGCTGAGCCTCGCCTTGTCGGAACCCAGGATCATCGGGACATGGCCGAACAGCGGCACCTCGCACCCCAGCGCCTCATAGATCAGCATCTGCTTCGGGGTATTGTTCACGTGGTCGTCCCCCCGGATGACGTGGGTGATCCCCATCTGGGCGTCATCGACGACGACCGCGAAGTTGTAGGTCGGATACCCGTCGGCCCGTTCGATGATCAGGTCATCCAACTCCTCGTTGCTGAAGGAGATGGCCCCTTTGATCAGGTCGCGCATGACGGTCACGCCCACATCCGGGCAGCGGAACCGCACAACCGACTCCGGCGATCGGTTCAACCCCCTGTCCCGGCAAGTCCCGTCGTATTTGGGTTTCCGCCCCTCGGCGAGGGCCTTCTTCCGCTTGGCCTCCAGTGCTTCGGGCGAACAGGTGCAGTAGTAGGCCTTTCCTTCGTCGATCAGTTTCTGCACCATCTCCCGGTGGATGCCCACCCGCTCTGCCTGGAAGTAAGGTCCCTCGTCCCATTTCAAACCGAGCCAGGCCATCGCGTCCAGGATGGCCCGTGTCGATTCATCCGTCGAACGCGCCTGATCGGTATCTTCGATCCTGAGGACGAACGTGCCTCCGCACCGCCGCGTATAGAGCCAGTTGAACAGGGCCGTCCGGGCGCCGCCGATATGCAGGAAACCGGTCGGCGACGGGGCAAAACGCGTTCTCACTTTATCATTCGTCATCTTCATCACCTGATGGAAATTATTCCCGCCGGAAATCGTATTGCTGAAAACCGGTTTGATCATCGCGCGAAACGCTACGCCATATAGGTCCACACCCGGTCTTTTGTCAAGGCGGATTTGGAAGTCAGAGCCGCCCTCAATCCCTAGCGCGCCATAAACTATGCTGTAAATTATGCTTGACAATTCAGCCGATTTATAATTTACTTCAACCCTTTATTCGGCAGCTCTCCGTTTGGGGAAAGAACCGTTTTCAACAGCGGGAAAGGGATATTTTTTGAAGATCAACGTCAGCAACATCCCCGAAGGGGGAATAAACCTCCGGTTCGAAAGGAACGGAGAATGGTTCCAGCAGCGCCTGCCGGAGACGGGGTCGGGCGGTTTTGTCCTGGACCGGGCCGGCGTCGCCTGCGCCGTCCGGAGGATGAAGGAAAACGTCTTTATCGAAGGGAGTATTACGACCGCCGCGGAGATGCCCTGCAGCCGCTGTCTGGAAACGACCCGTTTGTCGCTTCAATCTTCATTCCATTATACGTTCGCCCCTCCCCCTTCCCTGCCGCAGGAGGATGTTGAGTTGAGCGCAACGGATCTCGATTTTGCGTACTACGAGGAGGATGTAATCGATCTGGACGCGGCGGTCTTCGAACAGATCCTGCTGCAGATCCCGTTCAAACCGCTCTGTGCGGAGTCATGCCGGGGGCTTTGTCCCCATTGCGGCGCCAACCTGAATGCGACAAGTTGCGATTGTCGGAGCGAAATCCCCGATGAACGGCTTGCCATTTTGAAACAATTCAAGGCTCAACCTTAAGAAAAGAGAGGTTACACGTTATGGCAAATCCAATCAAGAGACATTCCAAATCCAGAAAAAACATGAGAAGGGCACACGATTTTCTGAAGCCGGTCACGGCTTCCGCATGTCCGCAATGCCATGAGCCCAAACTGCCCCACCATGTCTGCCCCAACTGCGGCACCTACAGGGGCAGGGAGATCGTCCCGATCGAAAAGGCATCCTGAACCGCCGGGAGAGGGAACACCCATGGGTAGATTCGCTCTTGTCTTTCCGGGACAGGGCTCGCAACACCCCGGGATGGGTCAGGACCTGTACCGCGGACATCAGAGCGTGAGAAATCTGTTTGCCGAGGCCGGGAATGTCCTCGGTACGGACATGGTTTCGCTTTGTTTCACGGGGCCTCAGGAGCTGCTCGATCTGACGGTAAACACGCAGATCGCCGTCCTCACGGTGGAGATTGCTGCCTGGCGGGCCTTTTCCGAACGGGTGGAGGTGAAACCCTTTGTCATGGCGGGTCACAGTCTCGGGGAGTATACCGCCCTGCATGCGGCCGGCGCTGTCGGCCTGCGCGATTGCCTTTCCGTGGTTCACCGGAGGGCGCAGCTCCATCAGGAGGCCGTTCCCGTGGGCGAAGGCGCGATGGCGGCCATTCTCGGTCTCCCGCAGGAGGAGGTGGAAGCGTTGTGCCGTGAACGCGACGCTGAAGATCATGCCGTGGCCGTCTCCATCGAAAATGCCCCCGGCCAGATCGTCATCTCCGGGCACACGGGGGCCGTCGCGGAGGTGATCGCGGCGGCGGGAGCCCGGGAGGGCATCCGGGCGGTCCTTCTTCCGATCAGCGTCCCCTGCCACTGCCGTCTGCTGAGAGGGGCGGCCGAACGGTTCGCAACCGCTCTCGGAGAAATCGCGTTTCGGGATTGCGAGCCTCCCGTGATTCCCAACTGCGACCCCATGCTCCTCCACTCGCGGGAACGGACGCGGGAGCTCCTCGTCCGCCAGATCACCTCCCCCGTCCGGTGGCGGGAAACGATCGCAAGGATGGCAGAGATGGGCTTCGACACCATCGTGGAGATCGGCCCCAAAAGGATCCTGTCCGGACTGATCCGGCGGATCGACCGGCGGTTCCGTCTCCTCAACGTTGAAGACGAGGCGTCGCTGGAACGGACGACGGCGGCGTTGAATGGCGATGCTCCCGAAAAAAATGGTTGATATCGTAATCCCGGAGCGGGAGAATAAACCCGTGCATGGGAAAATGGTTTCGGATCCCTGCCGCGGCAGGGGTTATTCTGTAAGAAGGAGGGAGTTTTCATGACACTGGAAGAAAAAGTCATCGGCATTATCGTGGAGCAACTGGATGTTACACGGGAGGAGTGCGTTCCCGAGGCCTCGTTTATCGACGATCTGGGGGCCGATTCCCTCGACCTCGTCGAACTGATCATGGAGATGGAGGAAACCTTCGACATTCAGATCGCCGACAGCGAACTCCAGCAGATTCGCTCGATCAAGGATGTCCTGGATTACCTCCGGAACAAGGGCGTCGCATGGCATGAGTAGCCTTCGACAAGCTCAGGCCCGTCAGCCTGTGCCGTCCGCCGCGAAAGCTCCGTCGCCGGCCGGCAATCCGACGCGGCACAAAGGGGGGAACTGTTGAAAAGAAGGGTGGTTATAACAGGCATGGGCGCCGTCACACCGCTCGGCAATACCGTCGCAGAGACCTGGGAAGGGATCTGCCGCGGAAGATCCGGCGTCGCGCCCATCACCCGCTTTGACTGCACGACCTTCGAGACGAAGATCGCCGGCGAGGTCAAACGGTTCGACCCGCTCCGGTACGTAAACAAGAAAGAGCTGCGGCGTGTCGATGATTTCATCATCTACGCCCTGGCCGCCGCCGAAATGGCCACGGCCGATGCCGGGCTGACCATCGAAGAGGAAGGGGCGGAACGGACCGGCGTGATCATCGGCTCCGCCATCGGTGGGCTGGCCACGCTTGAGAAGGAAAAAGAGGCGATCTTCCAGGGGGGTCCCCGAAAGATGTCCCCCTTCACCATTCCGGCCGTCCTGGCCAACCTCGCCGCCGGCCATGTCTCGATTCGATTCCGGGCGAAAGGGCCGATCAACTGCCCCGTGACGGCCTGCGCTTCGGGCGCCTGCGCCATCGGGGACGCCGCCCGGATCATCGCCAACGGCTACGCCGATATCATGATCGCCGGAGGGGTGGACGCGGCGGTTACCCCGCTCTGCGTCGCCGGATTCAATGCGATGCGGGCGCTCTCCCGGCGCAACGACGAACCCCAAAAGGCAAGCCGCCCTTTCGACCGCGACCGCGACGGCTTCGTGATCAGCGAGGGTTCGGGGGTCGTCATCCTCGAGGCCCTGCCGCATGCGCTGGCAAGAGACGCCCGGATTCATGGCGAACTCACCGGCTATGGCCTCACAAGCGACGCTTTTCACATGGCCGCCCCGCCGCCGGGACATGAAGGCGCCGCTCGCGCCATGAAGGCCGCCCTCTCGGATGCGGGGATGGACGCCACGGAAATCGACTACATCAACGCCCACGGGACCGCCACGCCCCTGAACGACGCCTGCGAGACGGAGGCCGTCAAGACAGTCTTCGGGGAACATGCACGACGGCTCGCCGTCAGTTCGACCAAATCGATGACCGGCCACATGCTCGGCGCGGCCGGAGCGGTGGAGGCGATCCTCTGCCTGAAGGCGATCGGCGAGGGGGTGCTCCCCCCGACGATCAACCTGGACTACCCGGACCCCGCCTGTGACCTGGACTACGTCCCCCATCAGGCGAGGAAGAAGGAGATCCGGACGGCGATGTCCAACACCTTCGGCTTCGGCGGGGTGAATGCCGTCCTGATCCTCCGGAAATTTGAGGGATAGGAATGACGGCAGAGAAAATCATCATCGGCGCGGACCATGGGGGCTTTTCGCTGAAAGAGTCGCTTAAACCCTTCCTTGCGGAGATGGGGTTCGCCGTCACCGACGTGGGAACGGACAGCGACCGGGCCGCGGATTACCCTGATTTCGGCGCAAAGGCGGCCGGAGCGGTTTCCGCCGGACTTTTCCAGAGAGGGATTCTAATCTGCGGTTCCGGCGTGGGAATGTCCATCGTCGCCAACCGCTTCCCCCGCGTCCGGGCCGCCCTCTGCCTCGACGAGGAGACGGCGCGACTGAGCCGGATGCACAACGATGCCAACATTCTGGTTCTCGCGGGAAGAAAAACGGATCCGGAGACGGCGAGAAAGATCGTCCGGACTTGGCTCTCGACCCCGTTCGAAGGGGGGCGCCATCAGAGGCGTCTCGATAAGATCCGCGAGATCGATTTGAAATTGAACGAAATCAGCAACGACTCAGGCAGATAAACTGCAGGTGGGGGACTGTCAGGCACTTCAGCCTTCAGCCTAAAGACCTGAGTAGATATGAATAACATGCAAATCGCGGCACACGGGGACATGATGCCGAATCGTGTCCCCATTATCGCCCTCGGTTGGTGAAAACGGGAGGTAAAGGAACTCATGTCTTATCTGATGCAGGCCGACCCGGAGGTCGCGGAGGCGATCCGCCAGGAAACCCGGCGGCAGGCGGGAAAGCTGGAGATGATCGCCTCGGAGAACTTCGTCAGCGAGGCCGTCTTGGAGGCCCAGGGAAGCGTCATGACGAACAAGTATGCCGAGGGCTATCCGGGCCGGCGATACTACGGGGGATGCGAGTTCGTCGACGTCGTGGAGCGACTGGCCATTGAGCGGGGCAAGCAACTCTTCGGGGCGGAACACGCAAACGTCCAGCCCCACGCGGGCGTTCAGGCCAACATGGCGGTCTATTTCACGGTGCTTCAACCGGGGGACACGATCCTCGGGATGAACCTCTCCCATGGGGGTCATCTTTCGCACGGGAGTCCGGCCAGTTTTTCGGGGAAGTTCTACCGCGGCGTCTTCTACGGCGTGGACCGGAAGACGGAAACCATCGATTTCAACGAGGTTGAAACCCTCGCGAAGAAGCACCGCCCGAAGATCATCGTCGTCGGCGCCAGCGCCTACCCCCGGATCATCGATTATGAGAAGTTCCGGGTCATCGCCGATCAAGTCGGGGCGCTGATCCTCGCCGACATCGCCCACATCGGCGGCCTCGTCGCCGCCGGTCTCCATCCGTCACCGGTGCCCTGCTGCGAGTTCGTCACGATGACCACCCACAAGACCCTGCGGGGTCCCCGCGGCGGACTCATCCTCTGCAAGAAGGACTACGCCCAGGCCCTGGATGAAAAGATCTTCCCCGGGATGCAGGGCGGCCCCCTGATGCACATCATCGCCGCCAAGGCGGTGGCGTTCAAGGAGGCCCTCTCCGAAGAGTTCCGGCAATATCAGACCCAGATCGTGAAAAACGCGAGAACCCTCGCCGATGAGCTCCTCACGAATGGCTTCCGCCTCGTCTCCGGCGGAACGGACAACCACCTGATGCTCGTCGACCTGACCGACCTCGGCATCACGGGCATGGAGGCGCAGGAGACCCTCGACCGGACGGGCATCACGATCAACAAGAACCGGATTCCCTTCGACACGAAGGGGGCCCAGGTGACAAGCGGCATCCGCATCGGCACGCCCGCCCTGACCACGCGGGGGATGAAGGAGCCGGAGATGAAACGGATCGCAGGTTTCTTCTCCACCGTGCTCCGGGATATCCACAACGAAAAGCGCCTGGGCGAGGTCCGGGAAGAGGTCCGCTCCCTCTGCGAGCGATTCCCCCTCTACCCGGAGCGGATCCGGGAAAACCGGTAACCCCCGGCCCAATCTGAGGTGATCCTGAGCCATGAAGGGGATCGAACAGCGAGAGCAACGGAGCAGCGAAACGGACGGACGGCCCGCCTGGGATGACTATTTCCTGGACATTGTCGGGCTTGTGGCGAAACGCGCCACCTGTCTCAGGCGACGTGTCGGCGCCGCTCTGGTCCGTGATAGGCGGATCCTCGCCACGGGGTATAACGGCGCCCCCTCGGGACTCCGCCATTGCCTGGAAATCGGCTGCCTCCGCGAACAGAACCATATCCCCTCCGGCGAACGCCACGAGCTCTGCCGGGGACTCCACGCCGAGCAGAATGCCATCATCCAGGCGGCGCTGCATGGGGTCAGCGTAAAGGGGGCGACCCTCTACTGCACGAACCACCCCTGCATCATCTGCGCGAAGATGATCATCAACGCCGGCATCGTCCGGATCGTGGTCGGGGGCGATTACCGCGACAGTCTCGCGGAAGAGATGCTGACGGAGGCCAAAATCGAGGTGATCCGACAATGAAATGCCCCTTCTGCGCCCACGGCGAAAACAAGGTGATCGACTCCCGGATCAGCAAGGACGGCGACGCCATCCGGCGGCGGCGGGAGTGTCTCGGCTGCGGCAAGCGCTTCACCACCTACGAATACGTCGAAGAGGTCCTGCCCGTGGTCGTCAAGAAGGACGGCCGCCGGGAACCCTTCGACCGGACGAAGATCCGCTCCGGGATCAAGAAGGCCTGCGAGAAGCGCCCGATCAGCACGGACGCCATTGAGACCCTGGTGGACAATGTTGAGCGCGCCTGTCAGGATTTCCAGGGGAAGGAGATCCCCTCCACGGCCATCGGCGAAAAGGTGATGCAGGAGCTCCAGGCCCTCGACGGCGTCGCCTATGTCCGCTTCGCGTCGGTTTACCGTCAATTCCGGGATGTCAGCGACTTTCTGGACGAATTGAAGGACCTCCTCCCCGCAAAGAAGGACAGGGAGAAAGGAAATACGGAGGGATAAAAGGTGTTCACGGGAATCATAGCCGCGCTCGGTTCCGTCCGGCGCCTGACGCGCCGGGGGGAGGACGCCCTTCTGGAGGTCGAGACCTCCCTCGATCTGGGCGACGTACGGATCGGCGACAGCCTCGCCGTCAGCGGCGCGTGCCTGACCGTGACCGCGAAGGCAGACCGGGTCTTCACGGCGGATGTCTCCGCGGAGACCCTTTCCCGGACGACGCTCCGGAGCCTGAAGGCGGGCGACCGGGTCAACCTGGAAAAGGCGCTCGGCGTCATGGACCGTCTTGGAGGACACATCGTCCTCGGCCATGTGGACGGCATCGGAAGGATCGTGGAGGAGAGCACCCGCTCCGGCTCCATCGTTTTTGGTTTCGAAATCGATCCGGCGCTGGATCGCTATGTCGTCGCCAAGGGGTCGATCACGGTGGACGGCATCAGCCTGACCGTCAACCGCTGTGAAAAGAATATATTTTATGTTAACATCATCCCGCACACGGCGGCCGGGACAACCCTCGGGTTTAAAAAGGTGGCGGATGATGTCAACATCGAAACGGATATCATTGCAAGATATCTGGAAAAACTGATTTCAACGGAGAAGGAACCCGACGGCGCGACCCGGTCGACGGTCGGACCGGCCGGGGGAGTGGATCTGGAGATGCTTGCCAGATACGGTTTTTTGAAATAACGGGAAAGGGGCTTTGTCCCCACAGGGAGAAAACATGGGTGTCAGCACCATCAAGGAAGCCATTGTCGATATCAAAAGCGGAAGGATGATCATCCTCGTGGACGACGAGGATCGGGAAAACGAAGGGGATCTCTGCATGGCGGCAGAGTTCGTCACGCCGGAGGCAGTCAATTTCATGGCCCGATACGGGCGGGGGCTCATCTGCCTCACGCTGACCGAAGAAAATGCGGACAAGCTCCGCCTTTTGCCGATGGTCCGGGACAACCGATCCCGTTTCGGCACCGCCTTCACGGTCTCCATCGAGGCGAAACAGGGGGTCACCACCGGGATCTCGGCGGCGGACCGGGCGACGACGATCCGGGCCGCCGTGGCCGACGATGCGAAACCGGATGACCTGGTCAGTCCCGGCCACATCTTCCCGATCCGCGCCAGAGGCCGAGGAGTGCTCGTGCGAACCGGCCAGACGGAAGGTGCTGTCGATCTTGCCCGTCTCGCCGGCATGAAACCCGCCGGCGTCATCTGCGAGGTGATGAAGGACGACGGGACGATGGCCCGAATGCCCGATCTGGAGATCTTCGCCCGGGAGTTTGGTCTGAAGATCGTCACGATCAAGGATCTCATCGACTTCCGGATGCAGCACGAGTCGCTGATTCGCCGGGCGGCGACCGCCACGATTCCTACCCGGTACGGGGGCGAATTCAAGCTGATCGTCTATGAAAACGACGTGGACGAGATGAAGCACGTGGCCCTGATCAAGGGCGACATCACCGCGGAGGACGAGGTCCTGGTCCGTGTTCATTCGGAATGCCTGACGGGCGACGTCTTCGGTTCCGAGCGGTGCGACTGCGGCGACCAGCTCCAGCGGGCCATGAAGATGGTGGAAGAGGCCGGCCGCGGCGTGATCGTCTACATGCACCAGGAGGGCCGGGGGATCGGTCTCGTCAACAAGATCAAGGCCTATGAGCTCCAGGAGCACGGTCAGGATACCGTGGAGGCAAACATCGCGCTCGGCTTCAAGGAGGACCTCCGGGATTACGGCATCGGCGCCCAGATCCTCGCCGACATCGGGGTGCGGAAGATGCGGCTGCTCACGAACAATCCGAAGAAGATCGTCGGTCTCGAGGGGTACGGCCTGACCATCACCGAACGGGTCCCGATCGAGATCCTGCCGAATGAAAACAACATCCAGTACCTCCAGACCAAGAGACAGAAGATGGGACACCTTCTGAAGGTATAGACAGGGAACAATCGATTTTATGAGGAGAAACAGCCATGCCAAAAATCATCGAAGGAAAGATCATCGCGAAGGGAATGAGGTTCGGCATCGTCGCCAGCCGTTTCAATGACTTCATCAGCGGTCGCCTAATCGAAGGGGCCGTCGACGCCCTGACACGGGCCGGCGCGGACGATAAGGAGATCCAGATCGTCCGGGTGCCCGGCGCCTTCGAGTTGCCGCTCACCGCCAAGAAGATGGCGAAAAGCGGACGCTTCGACGCCGTGATCTGCCTCGGCGCGGTCATCCGCGGCGCCACGCCTCACTTCGAATATATCAGCGCGGAGGTCTCCAAGGGGATCGCGATGGTGGGGCTGGAGACCGAGGTGCCGGTGGCGTTCGGCGTCCTGACGACGGACACCATCGAGCAGGCGATTGAACGGGCGGGCGCCAAGGCGGGAAACAAGGGCTGGGACGCCGCGATGTCCGCTATCGAGATGGTTGATCTTTTCAAAAAATTGTAATAGAGATCCGACACCATACGGCTGCTCTGATAAAGCCGCGCCCCCAAGGATGGGCGTAATCGGATTGCACGGATGGCTCGACTAAAAATCTGAGGGATGCATGCATCAGAGGCGGAAGGCAAGAGAGGTTACCCTTCAGGTTCTTTATGCGCTCGACGTCCACGGAATTGACCTGCAGGAGTCTATTGCCCTGTTCTGGGCCAATTTCGACGCGCCGGAAGAGGCGAGAAAATTTTCTTCCCTTTTGATCGAGGGGACTTGGAACAACCGGGAACAGATCGACAGCCTGATCGCCGGCAGTTCCGAAAACTGGACCATAGCGAGGATGTCCCGCGTGGACAAGAGCATCCTGCGGATGGCCGTTTACGAGCTCCTGTTCTGCCAGGACATCCCCCCAAAAGTCACGCTGAACGAGGCGATCGACCTCGGAAAGGTATACGGCTCCGAAAATTCGGGGGCGTTCATCAACGGGATTCTCGACGACCTCTATGGAAAGCTGCGCAGGAAGGATGAAGATCAAGATATCCCACACCTCGCCGGAAGCCCTGAGCCATGACACCCTGATCCTCGGTTTCTTCTCCGATGAAAGGCCGCCGAAAGGTTACTGCGGTCTGGTGGACTGGCGCCTCAACGGAATGATCTCCACCGAGATCGCCCAGGGCCGGATTTACGGCGATTTTCCGGAAAAGCTGCTCTACGCCTTTCCCGAACGCATCCGTATCTTCCGCCTGCTCCTCTTCGGTTTGGGATCGCTTTCCGCATTGACCTACGACCGACTCTACAATGCCGGTTATGAGATGGCGCGGACCGTGAGCGGCATCCGGGCGACCGACCTGGTCCTCCCCGCGTGCAAACCGGAGGAACTCCCTGCCATTCGTCTGGAGATCCCGGTCAAGGAAGATCACGCGGACGAGGTCCGCACGGGACTCGGCCGTTTCCGCGACCATGTCGGCGCAGCGGGGATCGAAATTCTGGAATAGGAAGACAACGACGACGGCCTGGTTCCGGGAAAAATAGGATTGAAAGGCTTGGCCTGATGTGCTACGAAAAGCGCCAAGACCTTTGAAAAACTCACCGCGGTAAGGAAAATCCGCTTTTTATGGCGATCGGTTTCCCTCCGCGCAGGTTTTTCGCCTGTGAGGATCTTTCTCGCCCGACGACAATGGAGCGATGCATGGACAGAAAGTACAACCCTTTAGAAATTGAAGAGAAGTGGCAGAAGCACTGGGAAGAGAAGCGGATTTTCCGTGTCACGGAAGATCCGGCCAAGAAGAAATACTACCTTCTCGAGATGTTCCCCTACCCTTCCGGCCGGATCCACATCGGCCATGTGCGGAACTATACGATCGGCGACGTCGTCGCACGGTACAAGCGGATGAAGGGGTTCAACGTCCTCCATCCGATGGGCTGGGACGCCTTCGGCATGCCGGCGGAGAACGCCGCCATCGAACGGGGCGTCCACCCCTCCGTCTGGACTCATGAAAATATCGAAAACATGAAGCGCCAGCTCAAACGGATGGGCTTCAGCTACGACTGGGACCGGGAGCTCGCAACCTGCGAACCCGAATATTACAAGTGGGAGCAACTCTTCTTCCTCCGGATGTACGAAAAGGGGCTCGCCTACAAGAAAAGCTCCACGGTGAACTGGTGCCCCAAGTGCGAGACGGTCCTCGCCAACGAGCAGGTGGAGGCGGGCCTCTGCTGGCGTTGCGGCTCGGAGGTCGGGGAGCAGTACCTGAACCAGTGGTTCTTCCGGATTACCGCCTACATCGACGAACTCCTCGACTACTGCGACCGCCTCCCCGGCTGGCCCGAGCGGGTCCTTACGATGCAGAGGAACTGGATCGGAAAGAGCTACGGCTGCGAGGCCTCCTTCCCGATGGCCGACGGGAAGGGCGCGATCCAGGTCTTCACGACACGCCAGGACACGATCTTCGGCGCCACCTTCATGCTGGTCGCCGCGGAACATCCTCTTGTGATGGACCTCGTCCGCGGAAAGGGCTGCGAAGGATCGGTCCGTGATTTCGTGGAAAAGATCAAAAAGCAGGACAAGAAGATCCGGACCTCCGAATCCTACGAGAAGGAGGGCGTCTTCCTCGAGACGTATTGCCTGAACCCGGTCACGGGGCGGAAAATGCCGATCTATGCGGCGAACTTCGTCCTCGCCGATTACGGCACCGGCTGCGTCATGGCGGTCCCCACCCACGACCAGCGCGACTTTGAGTTCGCGAAGAAGTTTAACTTGCCGCTCATCGTCGTCATCCAGCCCCCCGACCGGGCGCTGAACGTCCAGACGATGACCGAGGCCTACACCGGCGAGGGCATCCTCGTCAACTCCGGCCCCTTCGACGGCCTGGGGAATCTCAAGGCACTCGATGCGATCGCCGACCACCTGGCGTCGATCGGCCGGGGCAAGAAAACAGTCCAGTACCGCCTGCGCGACTGGGGAATCTCCCGCCAGCGTTACTGGGGCGCCCCCATCCCAATGATCCTCTGCGAAGCGTGCGGAACCGTTCCGGTTCCCGAGAAGGAGCTCCCGGTGATCCTCCCCCGGGACGTGAAGTTCACCGGCGAGGGCGGTTCGCCGCTCGCAAAATACAAACCCTTCGTCGAGACAACCTGCCCCGGTTGTGGGAAGCCGGCCCGGCGCGAAACGGACACGATGGATACCTTCGTCGAATCCTCCTGGTACTTCGACCGGTTCTGTTCTGCCCACCACGACGTAAAGCCGGGTCTCGACCGGAAAAAACTGGACTACTGGATGCCGGTGGACCAGTACATCGGCGGCATAGAACATGCGATCCTCCACCTCCTCTATGCGCGGTTCTATACGAAGATGCTCCGGGATTTCGGATTCCTCGGCGTCGACGAACCCTTCACGAACCTCCTCACACAGGGGATGGTCTGCAAGGAGACGATGCGCTGCCCGGAACACGGATACCTCTTCCCGGAGGAGGCCAAAGAGGGGAAATGCTCGCAGTGCGGCCGGGAGGTCCGGATCGGGAAAACGGAGAAGATGTCCAAGTCGCTCAAGAACGTCGTGGATCCGGACTATCTGATCCAGGCCTATGGCGCCGACACGGCGAGAATCTTCTGCCTCTTCGCCTCACCGCCGGAAAAGGATCTCGAGTGGAGCGACCAGGGGGTCGACGGCTCCTTCCGCTTCCTGAGCCGGATCTGGCGGATCGTGATGGATTACCTGGAGGAGATCCGGGGTGTAGAACCCTTTGCCGGCCGGGAAACGCTGGAGGGCGACCTGAAGGCCCTGCGACGGAAGACCCACCAGACGATCCGGAAGGTGACCGCCGATATCGAGGAGCGGTTCCACTTCAATACGGCAATCAGCGCCGTGATGGAGCTGGTGAACGCCCTTTACCAGCTTCCACACCCGAAGGCAGACGACCGGTTCGGGTTTCCCGTTGTCCGCGAGACGGTCGAGACGATCATTCGGCTTCTCGCCCCCCTGGTTCCCCATATCACCGAAGAGCTCTGGACGCTCCTCGGCCGACAGGAGAGCCTGGCCGATGCAGCCTGGCCCACCTTCGACCCGGCGGTCGCCTCGGAAGAGGAGATTACGATCGTGATCCAGATCAACGGCAAGGTGCGGAGCCGGATCAACCTCCCCGCCGATGAGGAGGGCGAAAATATCAAGACCCTCGCGCTCGCCGAAGAGCGGATCGCAAGCCTCACCGCCGGGAAAACGATCGTCAAGGTGGTGTATGTCCCGAAGAAACTGGTGAATATCGTTATTTCGGAATAACCGTCATTCCCGGGTTCCGGACGATCCCAGGGGGAAAAGGGTTTGAAGAGGTGCGGCATGAATTGCGGGAAGGAACAGTTTCCTTATCGGGAAATGCGGAGAGGCGTTTTGCTGCTTTTGGCATCTCTTCTCCTTGCCGGCTGCGGGTATCGTTTCGCCGGAGAAGAAGAATCGGTCGCCCCCGCCTTCCGGACGGTCTTTGTCGACACCTTCACGAACAAGACCGGCGAGGCCTACGCCGAAAGCATCTTCCGTAGCGCCTTCATCGGCCGGTTCGTCCAGGAGGGCCGTTTCAAGCTGGCCCGCAGCCGGGGCGAGGCTGATATGATCTGCCGGGGGACCGTCCGCGGCCTCCAGGCCGCACCGCTCGCCTACAAGGCAAACAACCTCACGGCCGAAGACCGGATCACGGTTACGCTGGGGATCTCCTTCGAGGAGAGGGAAAGCGGACGGGTGATCTGGGCGGACTGGTCCTTTGTCGGAACAGGGGATTACCCTGTAACCACCGTAGGCGTGACGGAGTCCAGCCGTAAAAATGCCCTCGTCAAACTGGCCAACGACTCAGCCGAGAGGGTCTATCGGTTGATGATGTCCGGTTTCTGAGGGCAGGTTGCACCCTTCGATCAATCCTTTCAGGAGGTTGGATAACGAAATGACTATAGCGGTCGGTTTCCATGCGATCGTAGCTGTCTTTTTCACCATTCTGTTATTTCCTCCTGTCGCCGCCGCCGCGGAGATCATCCCCTTTGAAAGTACGAATCAAAGCCCGCTTGTCCAGATTTACGGGCTGCCGGGCACAGGCAACGCGGTGCTGCTTCCCCAGGGCCGGACGGAAGTGGGACTGAACGTCGCTATATCCAACAACTACGCCGACCATGAAAATTCACGTGAGCATATCATCCTGGATGGGGAGACAACCCGCTTCACGGTTGCAGCGCGTTACGGCCTATTCCCCCACCTGGAGCTCGGCGTCAAGATACCCTATATCAGCCACAGCGGCGGATTTCTCGATGGTTTTATCGAAAGCTATCACGGAATCTTCGGTTTCCCGAACGGGGGACGCGATCTGGCGCCGCGAAATCGTCTTCTCTATCGTTACCAACGTGACGGTGTCGAGAAAATCCGCATCGATTCTTCCGGCTCCGGCATCGGTGATCTGCAATTGACAACCGCCTTTCAGTTGTACGAAGAGAAAAACCAGGGTATGACCATAAACGCCGCTCTTAAACTTCCTACGGGAGACAGCGATCAGCTTCGGGGAAGCGGCAGCACGGACCTCGCCTTATGGTTGCACGAAGGAATCGGGGGCACATTTGCCGCCGGCGGGAACTGGGCCTCTTACGGATCGGCCGGAATACTTTTCATGACGGAAGGGAACGTTCTCCCCGACCAACAGAAAAGGTGGGTCGGTTTCGGCAGCCTGGGAATCGGCTGGGCGCCACTGAACTGGCTTTCCTTTAAGGTGCAGGCAGACGCGCATACCCCCTTCTTCAGCGACAGCGACCTGAAAGAGATTTCCGCCACTGCCGTACAACTGATCATCGGAGGAACGATCTCATTCTCCGAAAGGGTGGCTCTCGATATCGGCGTTTCGGAAGACCTGACCGTGAATACATCACCGGATGTCGCCTTTTATTTCACGCTGCGCACCCGGTTTTAATACAACCAAATCACCATCAAACCGGCCGCCACTGAAGATGGAGGAACCATGAACCTCCATAAAATGCAAAATATTATTACCGAAGGCGAGTGGGGGAGAATGGGGCTCAGAGATCAAAATCGAAACGAATATCGCCATATTTAGCGGAAAAGAAAGCGTCATCCGGTTCTTATTCCATTTCTAATTCATTAGCGCATTAATAATCCAAGGCCAAGCGACGATGGAACGGATACGATCATGATCATGCTCCATATCGTGCAATGCTTTTCCCAGGTGATCTTCGAGGGAAT
>JAPLJX010000173.1 GCA_026388375.1 Deltaproteobacteria bacterium | reverse complement strand
GGTACTCCACGTTGAAACCGCGCTCCTTTTCCCCGCGCTTGAGCTGGTGCGTGGCGGTCGAACTCTGATCGGTCTGCAGCACCGGCGTGACGCCGCCCAGGGCCCAGAAGGCGGCCTGGACGCCCGCCTTGAGCGACAGGGTCGACTCGGAGCGGCAGGGGATCGCCCACTCGCAGTTGGAATACGGCAAGACTCCGTGCGCGAGCAAGTGTGGAAATGGTATCCCAGCAATGGTGACATTTAGTTCGTTCGCCTCGGTCCAATCGAACTGCATCACTTCTCCAGGCCGGTGGATCTGTGGAAAATGCACCTCCCGGTCCGGACCGTACTGGGTCCGCCACAGTGCGACGCGGCGTTGGAACGTACGCAGCGCCCCGTTGGTCACCCCGGCCAGATCGGGATGCTGCCCGACCAGGTACTCGAAGAGCGCCTTGGCCTCGGCTTCCGACGAGTCCGCGAGGAACACCAGGGCCTCCGGCCAGATCGCCTCGATCGGATCGGGCAACGGGATGCGGTAGTGTTGTTCCTCGTATGCCTCGACCAGTGTGGTCAGTACCTCCAGCAGGTCTCCCTCCGGCGTGTCGGGAACCGCCGCGAAGAGGCGTTCGATCTCTTTCAGGGCCGCCTGATAATCCGTCTCCGTTTTGATGGGTTTAATCTCCATGGTTCCTTCCTCCGATCAAATCGCTGCGGCATCGATTGTTTCATATTCTTTATGGCCGCCGACGAAACGGGTCCCGCGCCGAGCTCATGAGCGCGCTCGCACTCAAAGACCGCATGCATTTCGCGAACGATTACCTTCGACCCGCACTGGAGGAAGATCTGATCCAATACACCATTCCCGACAGGCCCAATAGCCGACTCCAGCAGTACCGACTTACAGAGAAAGGGCGTGCAGTTCTTGTCTCGCTGGAGAGGTTGATGCACAGCGAATGAGCGGCAACAACCGATCCGACATCGCACCCGGCATGCGGGTGAGAGTGGTCCGGAAAGAGGATCAGCGAAGCGGCGCCCTCACGGAAGGGGTCGTCCGGGATCTGCTCACGAAATCGCCCCACCACCCCCACGGCATCAAGGTGCGCCTGGAGGGCGGCATCGTCGGCCGGGTGAAAGAGATTTTGGGCGCCTGAAGGGCACCTTTTTTCCCGCGGAAAGGATCTCCATGCAGATTTACGTCGAGGCGGACGGATTTCCCAGGGCGGCGAAGGAAATCCTGATCAGGGCCGCCCTGCGCCTGGGCGTGCCCCTCGTCTTCGTGGCCAACAAGCCCGTCCGCCAAGAGCCGTCATCCCTGATTTCGCGCCTTCTCGTTCCCGGGGGGCCGGACATCGCTGATGACCGCATCGTGGAGTTGGCAGAGCCGGGCGATCTGGTGATTACAGCCGACATCCCCCTGGCGGACCGGGTCGTCTCCAAGGGCGCCTTCGCCCTTAACCCCCGGGGCAAGCTCTACACGGAGGAGAACGTCAAGGACCGTCTGGCCGTGCGGGATCTCCTGAGCGAACTGCGGGACGGCGGCCTGATGACGGGCGGACCGCCGGCCTTCGGGAAGAAGGACTGCCAGGCCTTTGCCGACCAGCTCGATCGTTTCCTGATCCGCCGGTTGAAGGAGGAAAGGGCCTAAAAAGGGGTTCATCCGGTTGATGCGTACTTCTCTCTCGTTCACTTACCAAAGGTGCAATCTGGGTTTCCTGGTCTGATCATTGATTACAGATTGGAAATCATGGATTTCAAATCGTTGGCCACTTCAGGAGCCTTTTCGGATTGTCATGGATCATGACCCTCAGTTCTTCATCTGAGAAGCCCAGCCCCCTCATCTTCCCGAGATAGAAACAGAATCCTTCCACTGGAGGACCGTTGGACGCCTGCCCGAAATCGGATGTAAGAATGACGTTGCCCACACCCATAAGACGTATCTGCTCGCAGATCCAATCCAGGGAAACAGAGCCGGGACAACTCTCGGTCACAGCAAAGAAGCAATGCTCGAGAAGCGCCCCCAACTGAACCGCCTCCTTCTGCTGCTCCAGGCTCATGGCAGTGACGGACTCCGAGACATGGGTGACGAGCATCCTCCTGACGCCGAAATCGACGGCGAGTTTGATCAGGGCAAGGGATTCCACAGGCGAGATGTGACCGGTGGCCATAATGGCATCATGCCCAGCGATCAGGCGCAGGATTGTCTCGCACTCTTCCCGGGGTTTTCCGTTTCCATCCAAAAGGGAAAGACCGGGATAACCGGGGCCGGGCAGGGGAAAGGCCGTAGGGGGTTTTCCGGCGCCCCAAATTGCGATGTGATTCTTTGCGACATAGGTGGGAAAGTAAATGATGTCGGCGCCTTCGCGCAGCGCAGACTCCACGGCGCAAGGGTTGAGTCCCCCGACGGGGGGGTTGAGGGCCAGCGCGCTGAAGAAACGGACAGAGCCGGTCAACATCTCATTCATGGTAGAGCATCGTCCCACGGTGGATGCGGTGTGATCCTTGATCAATACGCCCGCCATCCCGACCCGGGCCGCCGCCCTGGCCAGCTCAGGCAGGGTCTGAGCCCGCGGCACCACGTCAGGGGCGGCATGGATATGGAGATCATAGGCGCCTTCCAGGAGTTTTTCAATCTTCATAGTTCACCTCGTGCAACGACGGCAACCTTTTCATCACGATTCTACGTGCCCATGAAAAGCCGTGGGAAAAAAAGCGATATGCCAGGAAATGCTGTAATGAGAATCAACCCTAAAATACAGACCACTATAAATGGCCAAATCGCTATGCTGCATTCTTCCATACTCATGCCTGTCAATCCTTTCGCGACGAATAAATTTATCGCGAAAGGGGGAGTGATATAACCGATGACAAAATTCACCACGACGACAGTCCCAAAGTGAATAGGATCGATCCCTAGTTTGACGGCAATGGGTGCTAATATCGGCGCAAGAATGACGATCGCTGCCGGAGTATCCAACACGGAGCCGATAAAGAGAAAAAGGATATTGACGAACAGGAAAAAAAGAAATTTATTGTTGGCCCATTCAAGAATGAAATTCGCTGCGACCTGAGGAATCTGTCCGGCTGACATCACCCAGGCCAGCAGGTATGCAGTGGCCAAAACGAACATGATCATTGCCGATATCTTGGCGGTTTTTTCAATGCATTCACAAAAACTCCTGATCGTAAGAGTCCTTTTATAAAATCCCACGCCGGTTACGTAAATGCTGCCTATGGCCCCCGCCTCCGTCGGGGTATAAAGTCCGGCATATATTCCGCCGAGGACAACAATAGGGGCTATGAGAGCTTCTTTCGCATGCCATGTAGCCTTTGCCGCACTCTTCATGGACGGTCTTTTCCCGGAAACAGGAACTCCTTCACGTCTGGCTTTCACATAGCTGAGGATCATCAGGAGGAAACCGAGAATCAATCCGGCCCCCATCCCTCCTAAAAAAAGTTTGGCAATCGATTCCCCGGTAGTAACCCCGTAGATGATAAAAGGGATGCTTGGGGGGATGATCGGGCCCAGAGCTCCTGCTGAAGATGCAATTCCAACAGCAAATCTTCGTGAATAGCCTCTCTTGGTCATTTCCGGAATCGTGATCGATCCTATTGCGGCAACGGTGGCGGGACCGGACCCGGAAACCGTGGCAAAGAACATCGAAGCCAAGACCGTCACGATGGCCATTCCGCCTCGGATAAAACCAACCAGCTCATCGGCAAGATCAACCAGAGACCTCGAGATTTTTGCCCTTTCCATGACGACACCCAAAAGCACGAAGAAAGGGATCGATAAAAGCGCAAAATTATCGATCCCCGTGATCAAGGTCTGGGAGAACATCATGAACGGCTGATCCAAGAAGATAAGTCCGATAATTCCGGATAATCCTAACGCGAACCCGATGGGGACCCCGACGATGAGAAAGGCGAAAAAAACGGCAAATAAGGTCAGTGCGATAAGCCCCATGCTCATGATCCGCTCCTTTCTGCCGGCTTGAATATTCCCACGATTTTCAACAACGAGAAAATGATGATCAATAACCCGCTGATCGGCAGAGACAAAGTCATCCAAAGGAGGTTAATCCTGGCTGCCGGCGTTGTTTCGAAGGAAAACATGCTGGCATAGGAATATCCTTGATATATCAGGAAGAATGCATAGACCTGTATCATAAGCATGCAAAACAATTTGATTATTTTACCGACAGCGGGTGGAGTATGTTTCATTAAAAAATCAAAGGCAATATGATCATCCTCACGCACTACCGCCGCAACACCGAGTAATGTAAACCATATGAAAAAGATACCGGCCACCTCCTCGGGCCATGAAAGAGCATTGCCAATAACATACCGGAAAAAAACTTCCAGGCCGATCAATATGATAAGGCCGATTCCTTGGAGGACCAAGGCATAATTTACGAGTCTATAAATATACTTTTCGATTTTTTGAAACAATGTATGACACCTCCTTGTCTGGCCCGTATTCAGTATTGGATTGTGGTCAGGATTAAACACGGAGCAGGCGCAGGGGGATGATTGCAATCATCCCCTTGCACCTATCATGATACCAATCGCCCTCTTCAAACACGCTTTTTCAGCGGGGCGTTAACTCTCATCAATTCATGGCGGGTTTTTTAACGGTACGCATCCCGCGCCTTTATGACGGAGC
>JAPLJX010000445.1 GCA_026388375.1 Deltaproteobacteria bacterium | reverse complement strand
GACATGTTTAATCGGTTTCCGTTGACCATTCCCGCGGCATAAAGAGGAATTTGAAGACGTTTTCCGGAGAGGTTGAAATTTCTTGCGCTAAGAATAACGGAATACTTGGGTTGATATCGTTCTTCGTAAACTCCCAGACTTTTGGAATGTATAACCTTCCCCGACTTGACTTCCAAGGGTATGATGCCGTCCACCGTCTCCGCAAGAAACTCAACTTCAGAAGTACGGCCTTGCCAGCCATAAAGATTACGACAGCCGGCAGCTTTCATTTCCTGGGCAACAAAATTTTCCGCAATATAGCCTTGATAGCTGCCGAAACCATATTGCATGATAGTTTCCAGAGATAATCCGCTTACGGCGCTTAACATTCCTGCGTCAAAGAAATACAGTTTGAAGCGGTTTTCAACAGTTTGTCCTGCCAGCGGCGTTCGTACGGAGTCAAGAATAGAAACACGGTGTACCAGGCCGGCCTGCAACAGCGCGGTCCCCTTCTACGGCACAAGACACGAGAACATGATTATTCCGCAAATTATTGTTGCCACTTTGGCACCACCATGATATATTGTTTTAAATAAGGAGGAAATGATTATGGGAACCGCGCAGGCAAAAAATAATAGGCTGGCCGATGATCGGATCACGGCCAGGGTACCTCACTCCACACGGACAATCATAGAACGTGCAGCGGCGGTTTATGGAGCGACGATCAGCCAGTTTGTCATTCAAGCCTCCGTGGAGCGGGCAAATGAAGTCTTGCACAGCATGGAAATGGTTAAACTCTCGTCACGGGATGCCCAGATTTTCATTGATGCATTGACCAAACCGCCGGCGCCGAACAAGAAGTTGCAGGAAGCTGTACGCGCCCACAAACGACTTGTAGAATCCCGAGATTGAGATGAACATGGATTTAATCATTTGCCTACTGGACACCGACCACCATGATCGCGATGCCTTCGACTGTGGAGAACCGGTCCTCAACGAGTATTTACAAAAGACGGCAAGCCAGCATTTGAAAAAGGGGATCGCCAACACTTATGTACTGGTAACCTTGGCAGAGTCTCACAGAATTCTGGGATTCTTTACGCTCTCTTTTTTGGAGGTGGATTTGTCAGAAGTACCGGCAAAATACGGAAAGAAACTTCCAAAGTCACATCTCCCTGCAGTCAAACTCGCGAGGCTGGCCATTGACAAGAACTGCCAGGGTAAGAATTATGGCAGACTTCTCCTGGTCGATGCCATGCGCCGGGTGGCCGCTGCCATCAGGAACACCGCAGGCGTTGTTGGATTGTTCGTAGATGCGAAGAATCAGAATGTTGCAGCTTTCTACGAAAAATTCGGATTTATCCCTCTGAGGGACAATCCCTTTTCCCTGATGATCCCCCAGCAAACAATCCTTGGATTATTTCCTGATAAAAAACCTGATATCACGCCTGTCCCGTTTAAGTTAGCTGACCACCATGTAGTATGTTGATATTGGGATGTAAATGAGCCATTTTTATTTTTTCCGATTTGAATTTACATTGCGCATTCTGGCCTGTACCTTCTTCCCAACAATGGGAGGGAG
>JAPLJX010000342.1 GCA_026388375.1 Deltaproteobacteria bacterium | reverse complement strand
TGGAGACCGTCTGCAGGATCTCGAAATCGGGCAGCCGCTCGGTGTTTCCCCAGGTGCCGAGGGAGTATTCGAGGGAGTGGATCCGTCCCAGCCCCGCATCCGTCATGCACTGCTGAACGATATCGGGAATGCCCGAGATGATGACCGATATGCCGGGTCGGTCTTCGTTGAGTTCCTTCAGCAGGGAAACGATCTTCTCCCGGTTGTCGAAGGTGCACTCCACGATCGTCCCGTCGGTCACGCGACTGAGGATATCGTCCATCGTCGTGTTGTAGATGTTGCCCGTTTTCATATCGCCCAGGTTGACCGGCCCGTGCTTGTAGCAGATGCTCAGGAATTTCTTGGTCTTGGGCGCGGATCCCTTCTTGTTGACGCCGGTCGCCGGGCAGCCCAGGACGACAAAATCCCCGCTCAGACTCTCCCGGGTCCCTCTGCGGTGCAAACTGTGTGTCATGATTCTCCTCCTTTACGGCTCGTCATCGTAGAATTTGTAGTGCGGTTCGCCCAATCCCATGTTGTTCTTGCTGTTGATGGAGTACCAGAGTCCCATCTCCTTGAAAACCGGAACGATCGGAACCTCTCCCACCGGCGGGACCTTGGTGATCACCTCCACGGTAAAAACCGTATCCAGCGTCTTGGCCACATCCTGGAGGATCTTGATGACCTCGGGCAGTCTTTCCAACTTGCACTTCCCCTCGATGATGGCCGAGGTCGCCTTCTCCCCGAGGACATCGTCGCGGAGCTTTCCCGTGGTCTTGTCGGACATGAAATGGGTCACGGGGTTTTCCGCCGCCAGTTGATAGCCGAGATCGGCCTTCATCAGCGCCATCGCCACGGTCTGAACATCCCGGAAATAGGCGCCGACGCCGGGTCTACCGAGTTCGATGCCGACTCCTACCTCGCCGGGGAGGAAGGTGCCCTTGACGTCGTTCGTCTTCATCTCCTCCGTGTTCGTCTTCATCTCCTCGGTTCCGCGACCGGGCGTCTGCGACCCCATGAACTCGATCATCGGGTTGCTCAGAACGCCGCGGACCTCGCGGGGCCAGGGCTCTTCCGGCTGGAAAAGGGCGGTCACCGGACAGATCTTCGCCCGCAGGCACATCCCGCAGTCGGTGCAGGCATCCTGGTCGATCTCGATATAGACCCGGCCGGGGATCTGGTCATGCCTCGTGTAGGTCTGAATCCTTCCCATAGGACAATAGGGGAAACACCTCTTGCATGCTATACACTTATCCTTGTCTGCCTTCATACAACCTCCTTTTGTTCCGGGGAGACGTTCCGATCCCGGGGACACCTTGCGGCAAGGTGTCCCCACATGTCCCCGATTGCCTGAATCTCTTTCAAACCTCTCCTTAGGTTCACCCGCAGAAACCGGACCGGAGCCTCCTTTACATCGCCTCACGGTTGGTCTGGAGCGCATCCTCCTTGGACTGACGAATGTGAACCCGCATCACCCGCTCGCAGAGCTCCGGCTCTTTGAGTTTCAAGGCCAGGAGAATCTGCCGGTGGCCGTCGCTGGCTCGCTTCGCCGCGCCGAGATACTGCAGTGTATCTTTCCGATATCTCAGCACGTATTTTCTCATGTTCACGATCAGGCTGTGGAAACGACGTTTGTCCGCAACCAGGCTGTGCAGGGTGTCGTGGAATCGCGTGTTCCACTGAAATACCTCATCGATCCTCTTCCGCCGGAGGGCGTCATCCGCCTTCTCGATGAGCCCTTCAAGCATTGCAATCTGTTCATCGGTGATCCGCTCGCAGATGATCTTCAGGGTGTAACCTTCCAGAACGGTCCGGATGTCGAACAGATCTTCGATCTCCTCCGGAGAATCTTGAGGAACGCGAAACCCCCGGGACTCCAAGGGCTCGATCAGACCTTCCTGCTCGAGCTTGTGGAGCGCCTCCCGAACCGGGGTGCGGCTGACCCCCAGTTCCTCCGCGAGATGCTCCTCCGCAAGGCGTTCACCGGGAATGAAATGTCCGGAAAGGATGTTGGCTTTAAGGTAATCGTAGGTCTTCTCGCGGGCGGAGATGCCATGCTTCTTGGATTTGCTGGATGGATTCATGTTCATGATTGTATCCAATAAGACCGTCGGCAATACGTTTCGCAAAATTTTTATTACATCTCCAATCCGTTGTCAAGCGAATATATTTCAAAAATAACCTTTACTTTCAACTGTATTGATCTCTGCTTCCGTTTTCAACCCTTAAAGACTGATTTCCAAATAAAATCATAATCCGTTATTTTTGGATACATCTCCCGACTTGTTTCCAAGAAATACTTGTGCTAAAGAATTCTGAAACTTGAGGGGGAAAACGATCACCCCATTATTGGAAAGGATTTTACGATACCAGGATGGCTTATAAGGTGACGGTGGAGGGCAGGAAGTGCAACGGCTGTGAGGAGTGCCTGGAGGCCTGCACGGTGGGGATGTTCCGGATGCAGAACGGCAAAGCGTTGCCCGTTGAAGACAAGGAGTGCATGGGCTGCGAGAGCTGCGTGGGCGTTTGCGATGAAAACGCCATCGCCATAACCGACACGCGGGTCGCGCTATCAAACACCTGCCAGAGCCTTCTCAGTGCATTGGATGAAATGGAAACCGAAACGGAAAGTCGCCGGACGGACGGCTAATAAGAGATGAGGAGGTAGATCATGCGTTCCGATGGTATGAAAAAAGGGTTGGAAAGGGCCCCGCACCGCTCCCTGTTCAAGGCGCTGGGACTGACGGATCGCGAGATCGAGCAGCCGATGATCGGCATCGCCAATTCCGCCAATGAAATCATCCCCGGCCATCTCCATCTGCACCAGATCTCCGAGGCGGTCAAGGCCGGCATCCGGATGGCGGGGGGAACGCCCATCGAGTTTTCCACGATCGGGGTATGCGACGGCATCGTCATGGGACATGAGGGGATGAAGTATTCGTTATGCACCCGCGAACTGATCGCCGACTCCGTCGAATCGATGGTGATGGCCCACCCGTTCGACGGCCTGGTCCTCA
>JAPLJX010000369.1 GCA_026388375.1 Deltaproteobacteria bacterium | reverse complement strand
TGTCGAAGGCCCTGTGTTGGTTGGCAGTGAGTGTAATTTGCCTGCTCTGGCCATTATTGAAGGTGATGGTCAGTACTTTCGGTGCCGAGGTTGTGTTCACCAGGCTTACCCCGGTCCACCAGTCAGCGTTTGAGGCGATGTGTGGAATATATATATTGGAAGTGTTTACCTCTTTTACCGCAGGGATTGCCGCCCTATAGCTCCCTGCTATGTAAAACTTCGTGTAGCCCTGGACCTCAACGGAACTTGTGTCAAAGATGATGTAGCCGATGTTTGTGTGGTTGGTAAACTCATCTGCAATGGTGATCTGTCTCCGGCCGCGGGCGGAGAGTGTGACATTCTTGGTCTCTATGAGCTGACCTTCATCGCTTAAACCCCTCAGGGTGCCTGTGACTGTTTGATCGCTCGTATTGATGATGGCTATCTCCGTCTGCCAGGGAAAGTTTGTGGCGACATGGGGAAAGTAGAGGGCCGGGTGGCTACCATACTCGAAGGCACCTATGTCGTAGTAGCGTATCGCACCTTCTCCAGTGTTCGGCGTTGACGGGTCATCAAAACGAGCGTGGCCTTCAAGATCGGTGGAAGGAGCACCGTCGCTTGTTCCAGCATCGATTGCAGGGCTCCCGGGTTGCAGATGAAAATCGCCCTCTCCTGGATTTGCATAATTTGGATTTACAAACTTCGGATCGGCTGAGATATTCCCGTTTACTCCGACAAATCTTGGCGTCGAGATTATGGAGAACCTGACTTGATCAGGTGTAATTTCTCCGGCAATGACATCCTCTGGTCGCGGTTTATCAGGTTCTCGGTTTTGAATAATCGTGTTCAGGACACTCACTCCTGTGACGCTGTTCTCTGTCCCGTTGCCCCGATTCTTGTCAGCATGGACCCCCGCAAGGGGATACGTGATGATGGTATTGTTGATGACCTGCACCCCATCAACACGGTTTCCACTGCCGCCCGGTCCACCTCCGATGATGTGAATCCCATTACCGGCAACTATTAAATTGTTAACGATCTGGGTGTTAATAATTGAGTTACCAGTTGCGTTCGTAGCCTCCCCAACAGTATGTCCGCCGACCATTTCTACAGAGCCCAGGGTACCAAAAAAGACATTGCCCCGGATGACGGTGTCCTCAATGACACTTCCAGAAGCGAATCGATCTTGTGTCACATTGATTCCAATGAAAATTGGGTTGAGACCATTTGTAAAGGTATTTTCAAAAATTCGGGTGCCGACGACTCGATTGTTTGACCCTTGACTAATCCCCACTTCCACTGGGTACATCGTATCAACGAAGGTATTACCTTGTATGACCACATCTCGGATCACACAATTTGTTCCAGAAGGCACAATGATTACACCAGTACCAGTTACAGCGTCCTTACCCTGAAAATGGCGGAAAGTGTTATGGACGATCTGTACATTCGTGATACTCGCATCTGCCGCGATGCCCTCTGGTTCCATCCAGATCCGGATGGCATCTCCATCTCCAAGCGGATAGTCTTTTAAACTCGAATTATCAAACACATTGTCTTCAATGCGAATATTCCTCACCTCCGGGGGTGGTGATGGTGGTGGGTACATAATCTGACCAGCCATGATGCGTAGGGCGTGGTTCTGCACGCGAATGATGCGGAGCCGCGTCATGGTGAAGTCCGAGGCATAGACAAAAAGAAAAGCATTAAAGGTGGGGAGCGTAGTGAAATTTACAGCATCGAGAGTGATATTGGGCTGACCATCCGGCGTGCTCACCATCTCGGGTTATAAACAACGGTGAAGTGATATTGATGGTCTGACCCGCCAGTATGGCCGCAAAGGTAATTGAGTGAGGTCCAACTGCATTATTCACCGCCAGGACAGCTTCGCGAAGAGAGATTCCATCAGGACCCGGGTTAGCCGTAAGGGATTGTGGGCTGGAAACATCCCCATTGACCACATCCGTTGTTGTGGTAACCGTAAGGTCGGCAGCCCGTCCAAGGGATAAAGGAAATAAAAGAATGAAAACCACCAGACCACAAGAAAGCCAGCACTTCCCTACAAACAGTGGCCGTAATAGCATTCGCCACCTCGCACACAAGGTTGCATGATAATGCCAACTTATGTTAGCTCGCTCGTACAAGGTCGTATCCACTTGCACCACATTTTCTCGGCGGACTCCGGGAGGTTAAGGGGAAGGTTGATGGGTTTACTGAGCTAATAAGAGAAACGACAGTAGACGAATATTCTTATGCGAATGGAAAGTCAAGAGGGAAATAGCCCCCGTTTTCATCCCGAATTGAAGATTTACACTTGAAATGCTGCATGGACTATCGCGAATAGAAAAACAACAGTACAAAAAAAAATGATACCACCTCCCGCCCAATAAATCACACTCAAAAAATGCACCTTTCCACCCGTAATTTGCGCCGACGGTCAAAACCTCCAACTTTTGACCAGTTATCAATAGGGTTGAACTTGATAAAATATCAATGAAGCCGCACACCTGTCACCTACAAGGTGTTAGGTGAAGGCGTGTTTGAAAAGCAAGGAAAGCGGTTTGTAATGTTGCATCTGCCGTCACCTATTTTCGATCCAGTTTTTTCCTCACGGCCAGACCAAGCTTCTCCTTGATGTAGGGCTTTCTGACATAGGCTCTGGCACCAAGGGCTTGGGCGGTATGCCGAACCAAGACTCTACGTCTCTTGATGTGAAGAACGGCTGAAGCAACGATACGAACATTACCTCAGCCGTTCGATCATATTCTCTGAATCCATCTAAGATTATTATGAATTCAACTCGTTACTCAGAAGTGTAATCATTATGATCAGCTTATTCCCGTTAGCTTCGCTGATACTTCCTTTTGCCATATCGGTATTTATTTTTTTAATGGTTGCATTCAATTGATTGACTGCCGGGATTACCTTTCCGTCTTTGATGAAGATCCCAACCTTCTTTAGGTTCGCTATATAGGAGTTTTCTACTTCCTTTGAAAGTTGGAGAGCATAAACGGTATTGATGATTTGATTAATCAACACGTCTGGTGGCGGTACACTGACCGATATAACTACCTCAGTCCTACCTGTTTTACTTTCGGGAGAGCCGTTATCAGACGCAAAGAAAACGATTGTATATGTTCCTGCCTGAGTGAAGTCAGGGGTCCACGAGAAAATCCTTGTAGCCGAATCAAAAGAAGCACCTGGAGGTAACTGTTCGGTACAATAGGAGATGCTGTCACCATCAGGATCCGTTGCTTGTACAGTAAACTGGACGAGCTGGCCTTCAATGGCCTGTATCGATCCAACGGGAGTGAATACAGGTGGCCTGTTTACGTTGCCTACGGTTATCGTTATTAGCTCAGAATCAATTCCAAGAGGAGTACCGTTATCTGTGACCGTAAACTCTATATTGGTATATACACCAGCCTGATTGTACTCCGGGGTCCAGCTAAAAATCTGGGTGGCCGGATCAAACGAGGCTCCAGATGGCAGGTTGGAGGCTGAATAAGTTAAGGCATCTCCATCCGGGTCCTTGGCCGTGATGGTGAACTGGAGAAGAGCATGCTCATTGACAGTCTTGTCACCTATGTGATCAAGGACTGGCTCAACGTTGGAGAGCTCCGTCCCCGTGATCTGGCCCCCGTGTAAGCTGTTGGCGTAAGTATGGAAGACCCTCGTATTGAAGGTATAATGCGCCTTCTGGGCCGTCACGGTTACCGTATCCTCCGGTTCCACGTTCTTGATGATATACCAGCCGTCCACGGTGGAGGGCAGGTCGCTGCACGCGTCATCGTAACAGACCGTATAGGTATGGCCCTGCTGGCTGTGCACCGTGACCACGGCCCCGCCGAGCGGGTTTCTCGCCTGGTCCCGAACGTGGGTGCGGATGATCCCCTTCCCGGATGCGACCCCCCACTTCGCCAGCGTGGTCGGGGTGAAGAGGCTGTAATTGAGGACTTCCTGATAATTCTGGGAAAGCGTCATTTCGGCCGAGTAGGTGTCGGCGAAATCGGCCTTGCTGATCTTTATATAAAAGGGTACGTCGGAGGTAACGTTCAGAGCGAAGGTGCCATTGGCCGCGGAGGTTGTGGTGTTGGCCGGCAACGCCCCGACCTGCTCGATCGTCACACCCCCGATGCCGACGCCGGACTCTTCCTGATGAATAAAACCGTTGTAGGAGACGATGGGCTGAACCGTCCCTGTGATGCCCCCCTGGTGGACGCTGTCGGCGTAGATGTGGAAGGTCCTTTGATTGAAAGACCAGCCTGCCTTCTGGGCCGTCGCGGTTACCGTATCCCCCGGTTCCACGTTCTTGACGACATACCGGCCGCTCCCGCCCACGGTGGAGGTCAGGCCGCTGCACGCGTCATCGTAACAGACCGTATAGGTATGGCCCTGCTGGCTGTGCACCGTGACCATGGCCCCGCCGAGCGGGTTTCCCGCCTGGTCCCGAACGCGGGCGCGGATGATCCCCTTCCCGGACGTAACATTCCAGTTCTCGGTTCCGGTCCCCAGCTTGCTCGGGGTGAAGAGGTTGAAACCACCGCTGGTGCCTTCATTATAATCCTGGAAAAGGGTAATTTCGGCCGTGTAGGTGTCGGCGAAACCGGCCTTGCTGACTTTCATATAAAAAGGTACGCCGGACAAAACGTTCAGGGTGAAGGCGCCATTGGCCGCGGAGGTTGTGGTGTTGGCCGGCAACGCCCCGACCTGCTCGATCGTCGCACCCCCGATGCCGACGCTGGACTGGTTCTGAATAGAACCGTTGTAGGAGACGGAGACGGCGTAAGACACGGACCCGCAGAGGAAGAGAACCGAAAAAACCGCCAGAGTAGCAATGATCCACTTGTTTATTTTTTTCGCTAACATAAGAACCTCCTTACTCGAAACCTTCTGGGTATGTTGACAGTTGATTGATCCCTGTTTTTCTCCCTGCATCAACGAATGTCAAAGAAATCAAAATGATGGAACAATGACCACGGTTACCGGCTGAAAAAACCTCTTTGGAGTGCATTCTATTCCTTTGTTTCCGGTGAATGCAAGCTATTTTCAGCGGCCACGAAATATTGAGGGGTGGCACCGACCATTGTATGAGGGATGTATTGCTTCGGCCGTCTTTGTGATTAATCGGCTCATCTCTATTGGTTTCCCTTCGAAAGGATTTATGTCTTTCAAAATTATAAGACGCTTGACTACAGTCAACTATCATGAGTTCGCCGCATAGCAAAAAGATGTCCTTTGGGTGAGCATGGCATAAATGACCCTCAGAAGCTTATGGGCAGTGGCAAGGACCGCTTTTTTGAAGGGAAGCCCATCCTGGGTTCTTTTCTTATAGT
>JAPLJX010000497.1:33451-36269 GCA_026388375.1 Deltaproteobacteria bacterium | reverse complement strand
CGCAGGGAAACCGTTCTTTGGCGCCTGTCTTGGCGTGCAGATGCTCGCCAGCGCGCTTGGCGCCCGCATCTACCAGCTAGAGGAGTCTGAGGTAGGGCTGCTTGAAGTGCAGCGGAATGATGATCTCCCGGCAATGAAACGCATGATCACGACAGAGCCAGCTCTCCTGCCATTTTGATGTCAGATCCCGGCACAAGGTAAAACCGTATTTATCTTTGAATTTATTCGGGATCTGATTGAAAAGGCGATAAAGTCCCGGTTTCCCATATAATTGATTGGCCGACTTTTTCACCGCCTCTTTTCCTTCTCCCTCCGGTAGGGCGCTACGGCCATGTACAGCGCCGACAGAAATGACTGCGCCTGCTATAGCCCCGCAGGTATCGCCGAAGAGCCCGACGCCCCCGCCGAAACCCGTGGCCACTTTCTTGACTTCCGGAGGAAGGCCCGTGTCAATCTCACTGAGCACTGCCTCAGTTACGCATTCCGCACAATTGTACCCCCGTGTAAAATTCTTTCTGGCCCGCTGCTTTATGGCTTCAATCTTTTCTTCCTTTGTCATGATTCCCTACTTTCCTTGTCATTTTCCCCCACCTGAAGAAATCTGGCAGAGAAGAATTAACCATCAGATAATTATGAGAATGTCAAGTTTAATATTTTATGAATAATCATCCGTAAAATCATTGACAAACCGTATATAAAGTGATTCAGTGATCCAGCTTTTCGGCTGGCTTGTTTCATCGTAAAACAGCAATCGGGTTCCTTCCGCAAGCTTCAACAGGATCATGGGGCAGGGGAATGACCTCGTCGGGAGAGCCACAAAAAACTGATTCCATTCATCGGATCGTAACCGCGCCCAGGAAAACGGACCGCATCCTTTAAGATTATGCGGGATAAAGTCACCCTCATTGAAACAAGGCCATATTTTAGAGACCCTTCCATTTGGACAGAGAATCCTGTGGCCCAATTCCGCTTTGATAATGAAACCAAGAAATGGACACTGTACTGCATGGATAGAAACTCACGATGGCATATTTATGACCTGATAAAACTGAGCGCTGATTTTGATGATATACTCAAGGCGCTTGACGATGACAGGACCAGAATATTCTGGGGATAAGGCGGAGATATTTTAATTCATCACAACATCGATAATCCTTAAGGAGGAATTTATGGCGCTGACAAAGAATGAGATGGTCCAACAGGTTCAGGATAAAACCGGCCTTACGAAGAAAGAATCCATGGCTGGCTTAGATGGCCTTTTTGAAATCATTAAGGGCGAATTGTCCCACGGGAAGCCCGTTATGATCTCCGGATTCGGCAAGTGGACCGTGGTGAAGAAGAAAGCCAGAAAGGGCAGGAACCCCCAGACCGGTGAAGATCTAATCATTGATGCGAGAAAGGTGGTTACGTTTAAGCCATCAAATGTGCTGAGAAAAGTATTATAAAAGTGATTATAAGGGATCATATTTTTGTGATCAATAGGAGACCGTCATGCCTCTTTATCTTGTACGACATGGTGAAGCTTATTCGGAGGCCGCTGATCCGGACCGGTCTTTAACGGAAGCAGGAAAGGTAACGGTTGACGGCATGGCTCAACTGGCTACCGCATTCAAAATTCCGGTCTCACAGATCTCTCACAGCGGTAAAACCAGAGCAAGGCAGACGGCTGACATCTTTTTCAATTATCTGAAACCATCTGCGGGGGTAACAGAAATCAAAGCAATCAACCCGTATGATGACGTCATAAAAATAGCGCCGGAACTTGATCCAGCGCTAAACACCATGCTTGTTGGTCATCTTCCTTTCATGGAGCGGCTTGTCTCTTATTTGATAACCGGATCACCGGATAAATCAATCATCAAATTTCAGACAGGCGGAATCGTTTGCCTTGATCAAATCGCGAAAAACGAGTCATGGTATATCAAATGGGCGCTTATGCCGAAGATGGTGTAAATTACTACTCAGGCAACATTCGGGTACAGGCTTTTAGGCATCCATGTTGAAAGCTAACACATAATAAGGATAGTCATAGGTACAGAGGTGGCTGCATATGAATGGAAATGATCTAAAAAAATATGCCGACCATGCACTGAAAGGGGGGGCGACCAGCGTGAAACAAATCCATCCGTCCAGTGTGGTGACAGCGGCATGGGTGAGATTAAAATGTCAATTCGGCTGTGGAGGCTACAATTACAGTTACTGCTGTCCACCTCACACACCGACCGCAGAAGAAACAAGGCGGATCCTTGATGGCTATAATAGAGCCTTTCTGTTTCATATTGAGACCTTATCGTTACAGGACAAGGGAAAGCGTTTAAGGAAATTCCTTCAGATGCTGGTTGATTTGGAAGGGGACATGTTCAAGGATGGATATTATAAAGCCTTCGTTTATTTAGCCGGTCCCTGCCACCTGTGTAAAGAATGCGGCAAAGTTAAAGGAACCGGGTGTAATCGTGGTGACAGAGCAAGGCCTTCGATGGAGGGATGTGGCATTGATGTGTTTCAGACAGCTCGGAACAATGACTGCCATATTAAAACTCTGCGGGAAGAAACAGAACCCCGCAATACTTTTTGTCTGATGCTTGTGGATTAAGAAGAGATCGTGCCGCTGAAATCATAAAAAATATGAAGAGTGTTATGAAGAAATTGAATCAAAAGAAAGTTAAGACTCATTGTAGAATATTGTTCCTGTGTGCCTTTTTCATTTTCCTTATGTCTTGCCTGAGCTGGATAATGGAGAAGCCATCCTTCGTCCTTCGCGGGGTCATCCTCAGTCCACGCTCCTTCACAGAGATGAATCTTCTCATCGGTCTCGATG
>JAPLJX010000497.1:32046-33427 GCA_026388375.1 Deltaproteobacteria bacterium | reverse complement strand
ATCGGTCTCGATGTACAAAATCCGAACCGTTTCGACCTTACACTCAAATCTTTCGAATGCACCATTTACCTTAAAAATGAGGAAATCGGAAAGGGCCGCCTGGAAAATGAACTCCTGATCCCTTCATCATTAACAACACAGATACAGGTACCTATCGATGTAAAGTTCAAAGACTTGGGTGGAAGCCTGAAGGCTATTTTAACCGGGGGTGACCTACCTTATAAGATAGAGGGAAAGGCCGATGTCAGGACGGCATTCGGAAGCCTCAATTTCCCTTTCTCGAAAGAGGGATCTATCAATTTGGGGAATTAGTGCATCCTCGTTTATGGGTGTGGAACCAACAGTATTTGCGTTTAAAATGTACGTGGCCATTAAAATACACTGTCAGACAGCTCTTCAGAGGATAGCATGATGGATCAGAAAGTACATGATACAGCAGAAAGGCTCTTTCGCTCGAAATATGAAACGCTTACTGAACTAGAAAGGCATGTTGCTCATCATATAACCGAAAGAACCCCAATTTCGACAAATATCGTTCAAAACTATTCCGAACAATTGACTTTGGGCCAGAAGATGGCCGATAAGGTCGCTTCTTTTGGGGGATCTTGGATCTTTATCTCAATATTTATGGGTGTGATGGTTATATGGATTATCCTGAATTCGTTTATTCTAATCAAGCTTAACAGCTCATTCGATCCATATCCATACATCCTGCTAAATCTTGTTTTATCTATGCTTGCTGCCATTCAAGCTCCAATTATTTTGATGTCTCAAAATCGACAGGCCTATAAGGATCGACTAAGTGCTGAACACGATTATGAAGTCAATTTAAAGGCAGAGCTTGAAATAATAGGGCTTCATGAGAAAGTTGATTCACTCAGGGAGAAACAGTGGAGTGAGCTGATTGCAATTCAACAGGAACAGCTAAGGCTCTTAAGCAAATTAGTTGAAGACCTCAACAAAGAGCAGGTTAATTAAGCTCTCTATGGAAGAAAAATTGGCGTTCTATAGACCAGGATGAATCCCAAACATTTTATTATGGCATAATAAATTCTTGGATACCCGTCAGACGAAATGGTGATGTCTCAGGTTGATCCAAGCATGCTTTACAGACCAAAAGCGCAGGAACCTGCGGTTTTCAATGCCTGACCCATCATGGGGAAAGATCATGTATAGTCCTGAATTGCTGAAAGACCTCCTGATTGCCATCCAATGCCTGAAAAAAGAACTGGATGGATCTGATGCGGAGAAAGTCATGGTTGCTCAAGATGCCTATCAGGAACTGCTGGACGGGTTCTACGAAGAGTATAAGGACATCATGGCCCCAGAGCAATACAGGACCGCAAAGGATGATCCGGACTATTTTCTCGTGTTGATCCAG